>CAMYKE010000020.1 GCA_947258895.1 uncultured Pseudomonadales bacterium
ATGATACTGGCGGGGACTGCGGGGGGCAACGCTAGCCCGGGGCTTTTTTTGCCGCGCGACGCCGCGCAAAGAACCCGCTCATCAGTTCGCTGCACTGCGCCTGGAGAATCCCGCCACCATAGGCAACCCGGTGATTCAGGTAGTCATTGTCGAGGAAATTGCCATGACTGCCCACCGCGCCCGCTTTCGGCTCCGCCGCGCCATAGACCAGGCGCTCGATGCGGGCATGGACCAGCGCACCGGCGCACATGGCGCAGGGCTCGATGGTTACGTACAGGGTGCAGCCGGTGAGGCGATAATTATTAAGCGTGCGAGCGGCATCCCGCAACGCGACGATTTCCGCGTGAGCGGTGGGATCGGCCGCTGCGATAGGCCGGTTATAGCCCTCACCCACCAGCTCGCCCTGCTTGACCACTACCGCGCCCACCGGAACCTCACCCAGCGCCTCGCTGCGCCGCGCCAGTTCCAGTGCGCGGGCCATCCAGGCCATGTCCTGCTCAGCGGTGGCCGCCATCGCTCGTCTCACCTGGCCCCGGCGCAGACCGCTTTCGGTTACTCCCGCTCAAGTGTAAATAAGCTGAGAAAAGCCGGCGATAGCAAGGGTTTTACGGCGGTCATTGGTGTCGATACCATGAAAAGCACCCTTATCAAAATTGTTACCGGTATATAGTACGCCAATTAGTTACATGACCAAACACGCAAAATGGCGACACGCAAAATGGTATTCCCCGGCTTTATCGCCCATTCGCGGCGCTGGACCTTATCACATTGAGTCGATAAGGCATTGCAAACCAGCCCTTCGGGTAGAGATAATCCACCAGGGTGGTGGAGGAACAAATCCACTCCCGGACATCCTATTGAAAAACCTTGAAAACCAAGATAGGTCGTTCAAGACGTTGATTACTAGCCAACATCCGTCACCGATACAGCATTAAATCCGAGTGTAAGCGATGAACACAGGCCTTTTCTGGACGCCGGCGATTTACAGTCTGTTCTATTTACTTTGCCGCGCTTGTAACGGCCGTTCGGCACGCATCTCAGCACGAAACCCGATTGCAGCATCGCATCCTCTGCACCACTACGTTCGTCATTGATGCACCGTACAATGTCATCCGTTAAACCCGGGACGATTCAGCGGTTGATTGGAAACATAGACTGCCTTCGAATCAACAGGTCATCGCTTATAAATTCCGCAATAAAATGGCCGCGATTGACCGCCAGGATTTTTATTCCCGCAGGGGCTTTAAAGCCATAGGGATAGATATCCTGTACGCAGCGGATAACCAAATCGGTTTACAGGTTTAATGCCGGATTAAATACTCAGCTTCACGAATCGCTTGTTTAACTTGCGGGATCAACGGTGGCGCGACACTCAACGTTCTTATACCACAATGCAATAACCGTGCAATATGCTCGGGTCTGCCTGCGAGTTCGCCGCACAGCGACAGCGGCATCTCAGGTGCATCTGCATGGGTTATTTGCAAGAGGCGAAAGATTACATCAGCTGCGTTAGTAAAATACCGCTCAACGGCAGCATTATTCCTGTCAGCCGCAAATGCATATTGGGTCAGATCGTTGGTACCAAAACTAAGAAAATCGACATGCCTGGCAATTACCTTTGCTGAAAGTGCTGCGGCAGGTGTTTCAATCATCGCACCTAACGAGGGAAGTTTTTGTAGTTTTATCTTTTCACTGAGACTTATAAGGGCCTCTTTCACCACTAAAACATCTTCAACCAGGGCGACCATAGGGATCAATAAACGAATATCGAATTCTCTGGAAAGCTCCAATACAGCGGCTAATTGCGTTGCAAGTAGTTCAGGGTATTCCAATAGCAAGCGAATACCGCGCCGCCCCAACGCAGGGTTTGTTTCCGCCATAAAGCTCAAAAAAGGCAGAGGCTTATCCGCGCCGATATCCAAAAGGCGTACGCATATGCTGTGACCTTTAGCCGCTGCCATTGTCTCCTGCATTTCATTCATAAGTTCTTCTTCGTTGGGTGGCTCTGTGCGCCCAAGATAAGCCTGCTCGATACGGTACAAGCCAATACCGTCTGCACCGTTTCGCATCGCTTTTTCCGTGTCCTCCCGGCACCCTACATTAGCCAATACGGAGATAGAAACGCCATCTTTAGTAATTGCCGGTCGTAGCGCTTGCAAACGTGCAGCCTCGAAAAACCTCTCTTTTGTCTTGATTTTTTTCTGGAATTTAGTTTTATCATCAACATCAGGCCTAATCGTCACTGACCCTGTATCCGCATCCACCAACGCCCAGGTGGTGTCAGGTACGCTAGTCATTAAATCCGCAATACCGGTAATGGCCGGCAGACCGATTTCACTCGCAAACAGAGCAGCGTGAGAACCGGAGCTGCCATATTGTAAAAGCACAGCAGCTATAGACCGCCGGGCAAGAAAAATCGTATCAGAGGGCAGCAAACGTGAAGTCACAAGAACACAGTTGTCAGGAATTTTATCCAGAGAATGAACAGTGATACCAGCCAGGGCATTCTGCAATCTAATCGATATGTCGTGCATATCGTCGCTTTTATCTCTGGCAACCTGGGATTCCATCAGTAAAAATCGTTTTTCCCAGCGAAGAAATACTATTTTTACCGCACTGCTGGCACTGACAAGATTTTGCGAAATTTCCTTTCGCAGTTCGTCTCTCAACACACTGTCATTAACCATTAACTGATGTGCACCGAATACTTCGGCAAGTCTTGCATCAATTTGTTTTTCTATTCGTGCGGCCAACCCAAGAAGATCATCAGAAATGCTTGCTGTCGCCTTATCAAGGCGCGTTAGCTCTTCTTCAACAGCATCCCCGGTTAGCAATTGGGGCACATCTATTGGCCCCAGCAAACTGCGGTGAACATGGACCAAGCCCTGGGAAAGCCCAGGGGATATAGACTTCCCCGTCAACACGAATGACGAGGGCGTATTGATTACCTGGTTGGCTGCTTGATCGATAATCACCACCCGGATATCTCTACCCTGTTTAAGGGCATTAGAAACCCATGTAACCTGTTTTCAAAGTGATCCTATGACATTGCTCCTGTCGCTATTTTTCGCTTTCTTAGCAGCCTTTTTTTCTTTCCGGGTCATTAGTGGCTGCTTCTTTGATTCCTTGTTGCTTTTACTGGTTTTACTCATAACTTGCTCCACTTATGGGTTGGGGTAATCCTTATTGGCACTCATACCTTTAAGGAATTTGAAAAGATCGCTGTCGGTGGATACTACGATGGTGGTACTTTCACCGATGATGATGGGATAGGACGCCATGGTGCGTGTGAATTCATAAAACTCCACAGCTTGAGGATTTTGATTGTAAGCACTGGCATAGATTTCTGTTGCCTTGGCATCTGCCAGACCACGTATTTCTTCTACCTGACGATAGGCTTCGGATTGAATTTTGTTCAGGTCACGTACCCTGTTGCCCCGTATTCTTGCCGCCTCGCCATTGCCTTCGGACAAAAACCGCTCGGCTATCTGTCTGCGCTCGCTGATCATCCGGTCATAGATTTTAGGACGTACACTTTCATTGTAATTAATACGCTTAAATCTAATGTCCAGTAACTCAATACCAAACACGCCTACTTTCTCAGCCGCAGCTGAAAATATTTCCTGTTCAACCAATTTGCGCCCTTTCTCAATGGGAACCAACGCACCCATAGTGGGGCCTTGTGCTGTGGCGGGCATAGCGGCCTCGCCAAGAACAGCTGTATCGATGAGTGGAACGCGGGCTTTGGTAGTGCGGATAATTTCAATTAATTCGTGCTTGGCCACGGCATTGCGGGTTTCACTACCGAGGATGTCGTCCAGCCTGGACTGGGCACTGCGCTCATCACGCAGGCGCAAAAAGTACTGTAGCGGATCAACTATTCGCCAGCGGGCAAACAAATCTACAGAAATATACAGTTTATCTTTGGTGGGCATATCGGAAGGGGCACCATCCCACTCCAGCACCCGCTTGTCGATGGGGTTGACGTCTTGCACAAAGGGAATTTTGAATTTAAGGCCCGCTGTAGTTACCGGTTCACCCACCGGCTTGCCAAACTGGGTAATGATAACTTGCTCGACTTCATCAACGGTATAAATTGAACTTCCCAGTACAAAAACTCCTGCAAGTACCACAAACAACACGGCAAACCAATTAATGCTTTTCATCGCTGTTGTCCCTTTTGTCCATCAAGGTTAAGCAGGGGTAACAGGCCTTGCACAGCATCGTCCACCAAAACTTTGGATTCTATTTTTGGCATGACAGCTTGCATTGTCTCAATGTAGATACGACGGCGGGTAACTTCCGGTGCTTTTTGGTATTGAGTAAACAGTGCATTGAATCGTGCCACATCGCCTTCGGCTTCATTGATACGTTTGAGGCGATAACCATCCGCTTCACGGATGCGCTGATCTTTTTCACCTTCGGCCAAAGGAATCACTTTGTTATATTCACGCCGCGCCTCGTTAATGAGTTTTTCTTTTGACTGTTGGGCCTGATTCACCTCGTTAAAAGATTCCTGCACAGGCTTGGGCGGGTTAATGTTTTTTAGCTGCACCTGATCAATACTGATTCCCATCACGTACTTGGTGGAGAGCTCCTGCATCTTGACCAGAGCTTCCACTTCTATCTCCTGTCGGCCAATGGTAATGACTTCGTCCACCGTTCTATCGCCGACCACTTCACGCATTACCGATTCCGATACGGAGCGCAGAGTTTCACCAGGTTCGCGAACTTCAAATAAAAATTTAACGGGGTCTGATATACGGTACTGAACAACCCACTCCACTAAAGCCGCATTGAGGTCACCCGTGACCATCTGGGTCTCTCTTCCACCATCGCGCGCGCCCTGATAAGGGTCACGGGCACCCGGTGTGGCAAAACCAAACTCCTGTTTTAGCTGCCGTTTGACAGGAACAATAGTCGCGTTATCAATACCCAGAGGCAACTTGAAATGTAACCCTGGCGGCACTTGTTTCAGGTACATACCAAAACGCTGCACAACCCCCACAGAGTCACTAGGCACCGTATAGTAGGATGACCAAACACTCAGCCCGACAATAATCAGGATAAAAAGTACAAGTGTTCCGCTGGGGCTGCCGCCGGGTAACAGACGTTTTAGGGAATCAACTCCGCGTTTGATGAGCATCACAAGATCGGGGGGTGTTGGAGACTTGGATTCCCAAGGACCTCCAGGGTCATCATTATCTTGGGACGGCATGGTATGTTGCCTTTAGCAGGAATAGACAAAACCGTCTATTCCTACCCTTTATGGGGGTTACAAGTCGGATTTGCAAGTGGGATGTTACTTTGCACTCAAAGCTGATCCACCAATCCCCTTTCAATGGCATCGAATTTTGACCCACGTACAATTCCTCTTGCAACAAGCTGATGCAGGAGGCCCAAGGAGTGATCGACGTGGCGTTATTGAGCGTGACTCAACCACAACATTTCCGTGAGGGGGTGCCGCCAACCCCACGCGCGGGCTAACAGGTTGTTGAAAAGCCTATTTTTATCAAAAACAGTAAATGTTCATTGCTGTCGGCTGTGCAAACTGTTAATTTCACCGTACGGTGTTGTCTTTGAGAGGCAGGGCTGTGACACAGGACGATCCCTCTAATGATGCCGTTCCAGACCGCCTAAGAACTTCGCGTCTATCGCGTTAGCGAGGGCGCACTTCCGGTTACACCGTGTCACTCTCTCCGCCGCTGGCGGCCCAGGAATTCACACCTCCGATCCGGGGGGCTCCGTCGTTTCTTTGCCAACCTGTTGCCCGAGGGGCGATGCGCGAGCACATCGTCCACAACCTCAAGATACCGGATACGAATTTCGACTCGCTGTGCGCCATCCGCAGCGAGTGCAGCGGCGCGCTGTCGATTTTGACCGTGGATCAACTGCCACCGGGAGCTTAAATAAAAAGCTTCAGTAAGGAGTCCTCGACAGGTTGCTGGTTTGGGTATCAAGAACACCTGTCCCCCGTTACACTTCGCGCCTCCCAATATCCACTGAGGAGAACTTTATAATTACCAAAAAGTTTGGTTTTGCACCACCAACGAAGAATACGCTGCGCGATGACGATCGTGATACTGAACTATTGCGCTCGGAGCTCTTTAGCCTCAAGCAACTCAAACTCCACGCATTATCGTTGGCACACACGCATCGCATCGAGCCCTATCCTGGTGTCGACCATTTACTTCCACGGCTAGCCGAAAATGAACGGGTTTTACTGGCAGCCTATGAGGTGGTAACGGCGGCAGTCACCCCCGGCCAACGTGTCGTCCCCGCAGAGGCATGGCTGCTCGATAATTATTATCTTATAGAACAGCAGATCGGTTTGGCCCGCCGGCATCTGCCACGCGGCTACAGTCGGCAATTACCGCGACTGGCGGATAACCAGTCCGCCGGTTTTCCGCGCATCTATGACCTGGCCATAGAGTTAATCTCCCACATGGACGGTCGTGTTGACAGTGATGACACCACCCAATTTCTCGCGGCCTACCAAACCGTTGAACCACTAAAACTGGGAGAGCTGTGGGCCTTCCCGATTATGTTGCAACTGGCGTTACTGGAAAATTTGCGTCGTATCAGCGTGCTTATCGCGCGGCGACGTGAAGACATCGACGCCGCTATCGCCTGGGCGGATCGCATGCTGGCGACGGCGGAAAAAGCACCCAAACAATTGATCCAGCTACTGGCCGAGTTTGCCAATGCGGATATGCCGCTTACTGCCCCGTTCGTAGAAGAGTTTTACGCCCGACTTCAGGCGCAAGGTCCAGCGATGACATTTGTGCAGGCATGGGTGGAGCATAAACTGTTGGAACAGGGTGTGTCCGCCGTGCAATTATCTGCCGCCGCTGCACGCACCGCAGCGGCCAATCAGATTTCTATTTCCAACAGCATCGCCAGCCTGCGTTTAATCAACGCCATGGACTGGCGTGATTATGTAGAGTCTCTCAGTGTTGTCGAACAGACGTTGCGTGAAGACCCTGCCGGGACGTACGTCAGCCAGGATTTTTCGACGCGCGATCGCTACCGTCATGTCATCGAAGACCTGGCGCGCGACAGCGCCCATGATGAATTAGAAGTTGCCAGTCAGGCCATTGCCCTGGCGCAGTCGGTCTCAGAAACTGTCGGTCCGGTTGAACGCAACGCACATGTCGGATATTACCTGATCGATCGCGGACGGTTCCAACTGGAGCAAGCGCTCGGTGTTCATACCTCCTGGAAACTTCGAGCCAGACGATCAAGTCGAAAATTTCGCCTGTTCTTGTATCTCGCGCCCATACTGTTTTTCTCCACACTGGGGGCGTCAGAGATGCTGATTTTACTTGGTGGATTCGCGCCGGGTGACTGGCGCTCGTGGTTCTTTGCGCTCAGTGGCTTCATTGCCGCCTCGGCGCTGGTGGTACCGCTGATCAATCAGATTGTCACTCGCATCGTGCCGCCGCGAGTTTTACCTCGCCTGGATTTTTCTAAAGGTATTCCATTAGCTCATCGCACGATGGTGGTTGTGCCGACCTTGCTAGGCAAAATGGAAGACGTTGACGAACTACTCGAGGCGTTGGAAATTCGTTATCTCGGTAATCGCGATGCCAATTTATTTTTTGCCCTACTCACCGATTTTCTCGACGCAACCGAGGAAACCCTGGCGGGCGATGATGCCCTACTCGAGTACGCATGCAACGCAATCGGCGCACTCAACGCAAGTTATGCTGAAGACCGGGCATGCATTTTCTATTTGTTCCACCGACCGCGAACATGGAATCCCGTTGAACAACTATGGATGGGGTATGAACGCAAACGCGGCAAGCTGGAACAGTTTAATAGCTTGCTGCGAGGAGAGGCAAAAAACGTCTTCTCGGAGGTCGTCGGTGATGCCAGCATCCTGACATCGATAAACTACGTGATTACCCTGGATACCGACACCCAACTGCCCCGCGATGCGGCGCGCACGCTGATCGGCAATATGGCCCACCCGCTCAATCGACCGATCTACGATGCCAACAAGGGGCGTGTAGTCGACGGTTATGCGATCCTGCAACCACGCGCCTCGATTAGCATGATCAGCGCGGGTCAGTCACGTTTTGCCAAACTGTTTGCCGGCGAATCCGGTATCGATCCTTACACCCGTGAGATATCGGATGTTTACCAGGATATTTTCGGCGAGGGCTCATTCATCGGCAAAGGTATCTACGATGTAGATACATTTCGTCAGGCGGTGGATGGTCGTTTTCCGGAAAATCTCATTCTTAGTCACGATTTGCTGGAGGGTGGTTATGCGCGTTCTGCACTGGTTACCGACGTCGATCTGATTGAAGAGCACCCGGACAGTTACGCCATCGATGTCAGTCGTCGCCATCGTTGGATACGCGGTGACTGGCAATTGCTGGGCTGGCTGCTGCCACGCATATCCGGCGCGCCGCCAACAGACGGGGCACCACCGCAACGACAAAATAATCCGCTATCGCTGTTGTCGGTATGGAAGATTTTCGACAATCTGCGACGTAGTCTGGTATCGCCTGCACTGCTCGCGCTGCTTGTCGGGAGTTGGGTATTTGCACCCGTGCCCGCATTGCTCGGAACCTCGATGGTGATTGTCGTGGTGCTGTTACCGGGCCTGCTCGGTAGTGTGATCGAAGCTGTTCGCAAACCCGCTGAGCGCGATTGGCTGGTGCATCTGCTGCTGACCGGAAATTCTGCGAGACGACCATTTACCCACGCCTTGTTAACACTGGTGCTGTTGCCCTACGATGCATTGATTTGCCTGGATGCCATTTTGCGTTCGGCGTTGCGTATGCCATTCACCCGTCGCGGTTTATTAGCCTGGCAAACGCGTGCCTACACAAAACGCAATGCGCGTCATACACTAATGGACTATTGGATCGAAATGTGGTCTGCGCCGACTGTGGCAACGGCGTTGCTCTTCGTGCTGTGGCCAACCCGTAGTGCGGAATGGTTCGCCTGGGCACCCGTATTGTTAATCTGGTTCCTGGCACCTGTTGTCGCCTGGTGGATCAGCCAGCCGCCTTCGATCCGCACACCGGATTTGAGTCTGGCGCAACGTACCTTCCTACGTACATCGGCGCGTTACACCTGGCGTTACTTCGACGATTTTGTTGGCCCTGAGGACAACTGTTTGCCGCCGGATAATTTCCAGGAATACCCGGCGCCGCTGCTTGCCTCGCGTACCTCACCGACTAATATGGGTATGTCCCTGTTGGCCGATCTGAGCGCGCATGATTTCGGTTACATCTGTGGCCGGGTGTTTGTACAACGGCTTGGCAATACCCTGGCGAGTATGGAAAAACTGGAACGCCATCACGGCCATTTTTATAACTGGTACGACACCCGCACATTGCAGGTCTTACACCCGCGATATATCTCGTCGGTCGACAGCGGCAATCTGGCTGGTAGCCTGCTCACCTTGCAGGCCGGGTTGCTTGAGTTGAAGGAACAACCATTGCTATCGGCCAACGCCTTTCAGGGCTTGCAGGATACCTTGCAGGTGCTGGCCGAACAGTTGCCGGCGCTTTTCGCAGAGCGACAGGTAGTGGGACAAGTCGCGACCGGCCTTACCGCACACATCCAGTTCCTGCACAACCGCCTGAACACTCCACCGCAGACCCTGACCGTCGCCCAGCGCATACTGGAGGAGATTTGCAGCGCCTCACTGGCCAGAGCAGTTATCTTGCTGAAGTCGCCCGTTGCGATCGCGTCGGCAGGGGTCAGCCAGCTTCCACCGCACGCCAGCACAGCAGGCAGTTCGAGATAATCCTTGAGGTTCGCCGTGGACACGCCGCCTGTCGGCATGAAA
>CAMYKE010000021.1 GCA_947258895.1 uncultured Pseudomonadales bacterium
CCGCTGTTCTTTGGCTCTGTCGCCAATTTCAAGGATATCTTCAATCCGGCAGAGGACCCGAAGGACGTCGTGATCGAGTTTGCCCATTCACGGGTTAGCGATGCATCTGGTATCGAGGCGCTGGATAACCTGGCGGAGAAGTACCTGTCCTTCGGCAAGACCCTGCATATCAGGCATTTGAGCCCGGAGTGCCGTGACCTGCTGAAGAAGGCGGGGGACCTGTGCGAAGCCAACGTGCTGGAAGATCCCAACTACCACGTCGCTACCGACGAGATGGACTAGCAGTCTCTTGAAAAAGGTTTTCGAGGCAGGCGATGCACGGCAAAAACAGGCGACAAAGCGCAGTTTATTAGCAATAACTGAGCATTTTGAGCCTGTTTTTTACACCGCAGCGGCCACGCAGATAGTTTTTCAACACGCTGCCAGACTTCTGGCGGGAGCGTTTTGCCAGCTAACCAGGTAAGCGGAGCCGACCCGCGGATGCGCTTCCTGGACCAGGCAATCGCATATGTTGACCTGGAAACGACCGGCACCAATCCGCTTTGGAACCGTATCACTGAAATTGCCGTCATCCATGTAGACTGCAATGGTGAGCGCAGGTTCTGGCAGACCCTGGTTAATCCGCAGCAGGTTATCCCCGAACAAATCATCGCCCTGACCGGCATCAACAACGACATGGTGAGCCAGGCACCGGCGTTTGCCGATATTGCCGATGAACTCCATGAACTCCTGCAAGACACAGTCCTGGTCGCCCACAATGCACGCTTTGATTACGGCTTCCTGAAGAATGCATTCAAGCAGGAAGGCCTGGGGTATCGCCCAAAAATTATTTGTACCGTAAAGTTGTCGCGCAGCCTGTGCCCGCAAGAGCGCTACCACAATCTGGCCGCCATTTGTAAACGCCTTGGCATCGAACGTCGCGAGGCTCACCGGGCTATGGCGGATGCCACCGCGCTGGAGCAAATGGTTGAAATACTCCTGCAAAATCACGGCAGTGACGCCATGCAAGCGGCGGTGCGGAAACAGCTGGCGAAACCCTCTTTGCCGGTTAACCTGGAGCCGGGCCTACTGGAACAGATTCCTCGCAGCGCCGGAGTCTACCGGTTTTACGGCGAGGGTGGCAGCCTGCTCTATGTTGGCAAGAGTGTTAATCTGCGTTCCAGGGTGTTGGCGCATTTCGCCGGCGATCACAGTAACAACCAGGATATGAAACTTGTGCACAGCGTTCGAGATATCGACTGGACGCTGACCGGTGGCGATCTCGGCGCCCAGCTACTGGAGGCCAAACAAATCAAGGACCTGTCACCGGTGCTGAATCGTCGACAGCGTCGTCATTACAGCCTGTTTTGCTACCAGTTGCGGTCCTCTGGTGACGGTTACCTGAGGGCGGCGCTATTGGATCGCTCGCAAACCACCAATTACTGGCATGAGCCATTCTATGGCCTGTACCGGAATAAGTCTGCAGCCAGAAAGGCACTTGAAAACCTGGCCGACGAGTATCGCTTGTGCAAAAAACGCCTCGGGCTAGAGAAGGGCGCCGGTGCCTGTTTTGGCTACCAGTTAAAAAAATGCAGCGGTGCCTGTATAGGCAAGGAAGCGGCGGAATTATTTAACGTCCGGGTACAATCCGCGCTGCTGAAACAGCGTGTCAATGTCTGGCCGTACCCGGGCATGATTGCGGTGAATGAGTATGATGTGCAGGCTCAGCAGGGCTATCTGCACCTTATTTACCATTGGGCCTACCTCGGTACGGTGGCGGATGCCTCCGGCCTGCAGCAACTGATCGATGCAGGACCCAGACCACAATTCGATATCGATTCGTACCGGATTATCCTGCGCTATTTCAAAACCCACTCCGGAAATCTGGAAGAGGTAGTGCTGCCAAACCCGGATTTGCGGTAAGGCGCCAGCCGCCGAAGGCAAAGAAGCGATAATTCGTGTATACGATATGGAAATCATCCGCGAAAGGGCGCACAATGATATCCAAGTGCAATTGCATAGCGACCATAAAGGTGAGTAATCGGCGACAGCCTGGTGTAACAGGCTAGGGTGAACAACGGGCAATGACTGATACCAAAAAACTGGCAAATAAGGAACAGCAGAGCGATTCGGCTGCAGGGCGCCGCCGCAAGCGAGGCGTCAGTGCTGCCGGGAAAGAAGCTCGGCGTAACGACGCAGATTCTGCTGGAACGGACGCCATAACCCCGCCCCGGTCTGCAATCGCATCGAATGCGACATCAGGAGACGCCGGTTACCTGAGCGCAGAGGATTTGAAGCACTTCAGGGAGATATTCAAGAGCAAGGTCGAGCACGACTCGCAGTCGGTCCCTCCCGGTCCCGCCACACCCGATGCACCGGCGGCAGCAGAACAGCGGCCTGCAACCAGTGCCGATGCACCCCGTCGCAAGCGCCGCGGTCGCGGTCCGCAAAAATCACCAACGAAAGTGCTGACCTCGATCCGCCTGGACAAGGAAGTGTACGAATACTTCCGGGATACCGGACGTGGGTGGCAGAGCCGGATCAACGACTTCCTGGCGGATAAAATGCGGCGCGAGCAGCGCAGCAAACGCAGGAAAGCCAGGGCGGCGGGAAATGCCTCGTCGTCGAGCAAATCGGTCTGACAGGGCTAAGCCTATATCATTCCTGCAGTCGCTGGCGCGCGCAGTTGCGCCGGCGTAATCAGCATCACCTGCCGCCCTCCAGAGTACCGCTGGTGAGTGCAATCAGCCGTTGAGCGCCAATTTTCTCCGTTGTGGAGTCATCAGCGGATCCGTATTCCAATGCGTGGTTGCAACAAGTGGAGCACCGCAGGCACCTGTTTTCTCGATGTGTATCGCCTTATCGAACCGGTGTTTCAACAACTTCCAGGTGGCTATTCAGGCGGCGGGCAAATCAAACACCAGCGCCTCGCCGGCCGCCACAGCACTTACTTCGATATCCTCTTCCCGCACGAGCAAGGCATCTCCGGCGCCCAACTGCATACCCTTGATAGCAAATTCTCCGCTCACGATATGCAGGTAGAGCGGCCGCTTTGCCCGTGCTGAAAAAGTATAACTGCCAGCGGCTGGCAGCTGCAGGCGGTACACCCGCGCGTCCTGCTGGATCTGCAACGCGCCGCTTGCCTGGCCGGCAGGAGCTGCGATCAATTGCACCCCTTCACGCGCGGGAAACCGTTGCTGTTGATAGCCGGGTGCAATCCCGGATTTGTCGGGTGCGATCCAGATCTGCAGAAAGTGCGACTCGGTATCCGGCAACGGATTATATTCGCTGTGGGTTACGCCAGTGCCCGCGCTCATCAGCTGGAATTCACCCGCGGTCATGGTCTGCACATTGCCCATGCTGTCCTTGTGTTCCAGCGCGCCGGCCAGCACATAGCTCAGGATTTCCATATCCCGGTGCGGGTGGGTCGGGAAGCCCGCACCGGGCGCGACACGATCGTCGTTCAGGACCCGTAAGGCGGATACGCCCAGGTAACGCGGGTCATAATAGCTGGCAAATGCAAAGCTGTGAAAGCTCTTGAGCCAGCCGTGGTCGGCGTATCCGCGTTCGTTGTTGCGGCGCAGGCTAACCATGGACAGTTTCACCTGCAAATGTAGCCCGGCCCAGCAGTGCGTTGTCCAGGCTATAGCTACCGCCGCCGGTCACGGTTAATGACAGGGTTGCTGCGAGCAGTGCCAGGGCGAATTCGATACCGTTCGTGGACATGAAAAATCCATTGCCGGCATGGACCACCAGTAGCGCTACGAGCATGGTCACTGCACCGATTGCGGCGGCGGCCCGGGTTAGCAGGCCGGCGATCAGCGCCAGTCCGCCAAAAAATTCGGCAGCGCCGGCCAGCAACGCCATCAGTAATCCGGGTGCGAGGCCAATGGACGCCATCCACTGTCCGGTCGCCTCCAGTCCATAGCCGCCGAACCAGCCGAACAGCTTTTGCGCGCCATGGGCGGCGAGAATCAGACCGACGGGAACGCGCAGAAGCAGCGCGCCATAGCCGCCGGAGGATTGCAAAATGGTTGCGATAGTGTTGTGTTGTAAAACTTTCATAAGGTTCTCCTTGAGTAGTTAGTTCAAATAATATGAATGTTTAATCATTATATTGCTGGAATACATTTAATAAATCGAAATAAATAGGCTAATATATTCAAAATATTTGAATAATTACTGATCGGGTGTTCGCCCGACCAGGGGCCACTGCAGATGAAGTATCCGCTTACCATAGAAGCGCTCGAGGTGCTGGACGCGATCGATAGCAAGGGCAGTTTTGCTGCAGCGGCCGAGGCCCTGTACCGGGTGCCTTCGGCCATTACCTATACGGTGCAAAAACTCGAGCAGGATCTCGACATCGTGCTGTTTCGCAAGCAGGGACGACGTTCGCTACTGACGCCCGCGGGTCAGGTATTGCTGGAGCAGGGGCGGGAATTGCTCGCCGCCGCGGGCAAACTTGCAGTGACCGCCAAGCAGGTGCACTCGGGGTGGGAGCCGAGTCTGAATATTGCCGTCGATTCGCTATTGGGATGTGAACGCCTGTACCCGGCGATCGAAGAATTCTATGCGATACATCCGGATATCGAGATCAATCTGTTTGAAGAAGTGCTCGGTGGCGCCTGGGAAGCCGTGATGACTGATCGCGCCCACCTCGTGGTAGGTGCGTCTTACCAGCCGGGCTACACCCGGGGATTGAAACACAGGCCGTTAACCCGGGTGCGATGGGTATTTGCAGTCGCCCCCGGTCACCCGCTATGTGACGAACCTCGGCCATTGACGCAGCACCAGATCGAGCAACATCGGCTGGTGGTGGTGCGGGATTCCTCGCGGCGGTATGCGCCGCTGAGCAAACGCGCGTTTAGTCAGCGCCCGGCGTTACGGGTTCCCAGTGTCGTAGAAAAAATTCGCGCCCAGGCACTGGGGCTGGGGGTCGGCTTTTTGCCACTGACGGCAATACGCTCCTTGCTCAAGGCGGGCAAACTGGTGGAGTTGCCCGTCGCGCAACCCTATGAAGCGGAGGATGAGGGCGCTCTGCATATCGTCTGGAAAACCGATAATTGCGGCAAGGCGTTGCACTGGTTTATCGAGCGAATAACTGCCGAATTTAGCAACCAGGGATGACGGTCGGCTTAATAATCTGACGCGGCAATCGGTGTCAGGCGCACGCTCGCTGTAAACCAGGCCTTTGCAGGCGGGCTCCACCGGCAAAATTTCCCACACGCCGATTGCGTGCGGAGCCCGCATGCGCGATCCAGCCGGGGCCGGCGCGGCACCAGCCTCCAGGATCAATAGTTCGAGTTCGGGCGCGCAACGGGCTATCATTAGCATTCGGTGATTGCGGGCCAGTTCGATGAGGCGATCGTGCGCGTAGGGTTACTTTCGGGTTTGTCGTTGGCAGGTATGCTGCTGGCGGGCGCTGCCCGGGCGGAGACCTTTTGCTTCGCGCAGGCGCAAAGCTACTATGAGCAGGTGTTTTGCGAGGTCAAGGCGGTGGGCAAGGGGAGGAGCTTACCGAACCTCAATGAATTCAAACGCAACGACGAGATTGTTCAGGCGTTGTTGCTGAAACGCCCCGCAGCGCGCGCCGGTATTACCCTCGCCATGCCGGAGTTCGGTGCGCAAGCGCATTCCCCGAAGCAGCGGCAAGCGAAACCCGGGCCGCCGGTGCCGCCGTCATCGCAGTCTCCGCTGGACCGGTGCCGCTTCACCGCTGCCGGTATCCTGTGTGGCGAGGCGCGCTTCCAGCCGGTCGGCAACAGGGGTAACCGGTCTCTCAGGCCAGGCGCGTTGGACAATTCCAACATCATGGGCTTGCCGGAATATCTCGGTTCACCCACGGATCACATTGCAGTAAATCGCTACCTGTTGCGCAGTTACCGTATATATATTAATAAAATGCTGGATATCGGCCTGGGTGGCGCGACCATGACCTTTGGCAAATTTGCGTTCCTGTTTGACGATTTGCAGGACAAGGGTGTCGATATCCGGGACCGTTTTGAAACGATGTACAGATTTCTGAAGAAAGACAAGCGCCAAATCGGCGTCAGTGGGGCGACGCCTGCCAATGCCGGGTTATCAATTGCGGACTGTGCGCCCCTCGAGAAGCACATTATTACCTGTGTACGGCAGGGTCGGAATTACCTCTATCTGCGGAACGACACCTGAGACAAGCCGTTGCGGTGTTGCCGGCGACGATAGATCGATATCTGGCAAAACAGGTGCCAGCAAAGCCTCCACGCTAAGTCTTCCTCCCCCGAGGTGACTACGTTTCAGCCCGGCTGGCACCTTACCTCAAAGTAATTGCAATGAGGGGGCGACTACCAGTCGCATTCCTCCACAGGAAGTTCGGAACGCAGTTCGTCGCCATTATCATTGCGCCGGATTGCAAAACAATTGCCGTCAATGTCGCGGAACAGGTGTCGTCCCGGTGCGACTGCTGCTGCTGTTCTTTCGATGACCCGCGTACGATAAATTATCTGCCGTTCAGGGGGGTAGGCGCGATTATACTGAGCTCGGTGATAGGACTCGGTAAGTATAGCGCCGATTAACAGGCCGCCCAGCAGGTACGCTCCCTCGTCGGCATGGTGGCGTCTGTGCCGATAGCCATGATGCCGGTAGTGGTGCTTCCCATAGCCGCGATGGCCAAATCCATCATGCCGGTAGTAACCCGCAGCAAACCGGGCGTGGCCATCATGGTAGCCGCCATGGCGATAGCCGCTCGCCAGCGCTACGCTGCCGCTGCTGAGGCAGATTATGGTGATGATGGAGACAAGTATTTGTTTCATGGTATGCACTTTCATGATGATCGGGCTCGCAGATCCCACTGCTCCGCGATTGTAATGTTACTGAGCCAAACCTGAACAGAACCTGAACGAATTTTCAACGCGTGTGATTGAGCGTCGGTCGCGGCCAGGATGTATCGATTGTAGCGTGTGACGGAGCCACCACAGAACCCGGTTGAGCGCGTCAGCATGATCAACAGGGATTAATTCAACAATCCGCTAATCGTGGGGCGATCGCAGGGCTAATCGTCAACCCAGATATAGCGGATGGGCTCACCAAAATCATCGTAGATGGCCTTTTTGCGGGGTTCGGGAAGCCGGGAGCGCTTTCTCGGTTTCTCGCGCTTTTTCGCGCGCCGCGCATCGATCACTTTGAGCAGGTGGTGTAACGGGGTGCGTTCCTGTTTGGGTTCGTTGAAAATCTCGCGCGAAGGCTTGAGCATGCCCTTGCGGCTATCCCAGCCACTTTCGCCGCGGGGGATATCCTGCACCTTGCCCCCTTTGTCGAGGAACGCCTTGACCTGTTGCTGCAGGTGGGCGCGGGCAATTTCCTTGGTAGATAGTTTCTTCAAGTCGGGTCGAGCCACAATAGATTAGCAATCGAATATTATAGGCCCTGTCATGCCGGGTTGCTATCGGGATGGCCAGTACTTGCCCCGGGCATGGGGTCTCAATGTCTGCCTCCATACCTCAGGGGCTTGCCAACAGGGTCTCATCAGGGTTGTTGCGGTGAGCCGGCGCGAGCGCCGCTAGTGAAGTGATGGTCCGCCATAACGGGCGGCCGGGAGCCTATATTGTATGGGTCTCCCAGTTGTGACCCACTTCATCTTCGATATGCAGTTTTCGGTGTAACTCATGAACGGCGGACTCCCGGCTGGGGAAGGGGCCGTTGACCTGGCCACCCCGCAGGGTGTAATACCAGCTACTCTGCATGTTGAAGAAGCGCTCGCTCCTGAATGGCGGGTGCGAGGTTTCTCCCGCCCGGAAAGCCCTCTGCTTCTGGCCAGGTTGTTCGTTCCTGAAGTCTTCCAGTTCCAACATAACAAGTACCCCCGGCGTCTTCGCGGGAACGATTATTCGCACCCCGCGTGCACCTTGTTAGAATCACCACGATACTAATTTATACTAATACTCCCGGCCAGTTCAAGTGCGGTATTCACGTCAACCTAAAATGGGAAAGAGGCGGTCGATTAGGGTTGAGCTTTTAATAACGATATAGAATATGAAAAATATTAATTATTTTCCGGAACATAACGTCGCCGTGATCGGTGTTATCGTTCCAAAAAGTCAGCCACCAGTTCGGTCAACAGGATCAGGGCGGTCTCTTCTGGTGACAGGTGCTCAAGGCGGCTTTTTTTACTACCCATTTCGGGGTGGGAAACACGCACGATGCCTTTGTCAGTCACTTCGTAAATACTGGAGTAGCTGTTGCCCATATATTCGATGCTGATTTCATCCCTCATTACTACCGACATAAAAACACTCCTCATGACAATGCCGTGGTCCGGCCATTCTACTCCGCTGTCTCAAGGGGTAAAACCCGCGTGTCGCAGTTTTTGCGGGATGGTGCGAGTACTCGTGGTCTCATTGTACTGCGCCTCCTTGCAAACGCTGCCCTGTATCGGTAGTACCGCAACCCGAACGCCCGCTATCGGATTACCGGTATCCTTTTTGTCGCCGTGAAGCGGTGTTCGGTTGTGAGGGAGGGGACGAAAGTTTACTATCGGGTAGCATTGCTGACTGGCCGGGATGGTTTGCGGCGATAGCGCGGGGGCTCTTGCCGGGACGATGCTTTGCAGTCGGCAGGGCCGGGGCACACATTTGAGAATTATGAAAATCGCTGGAGTAGACGCATGAAGGTACTGGTGCCCGTGAAACGGGTAATCGACTATAACGTAAAGGTGAGGGTAAAGGCCGATCACTCGGGCGTCGACCTGAATAACGTCAAAATGGCGATCAACCCGTTCTGTGAGATCGCTGTCGAAGAGGCCGTGCGACTTAAGGAAGCAGGCGTGGCAACGGAAGTTATTGCAGTATCGCTGGGGGCAAAGGCCTGCCAGGAGCAGCTTCGCACCGCACTGGCGCTGGGCGCTGATCGCGGTATCCTGGTCGAAACCGACGCCGAACTGCAACCGCTGGCGGTAGCCAGGTTGCTGAAGGCGATTGTCGATAAAGAGAATCCCGACCTGGTGATCCTGGGAAAACAGGCTATCGATGATGATAATAACCAGACCGGCCAGATGCTGGCCGCGTTGACCGCGATGCCACAAGGTACCTTTGCGTCAGAACTCAGGATCGAAGACGGCAAGGCGCTGGTAACGCGCGAGGTGGATGCCGGAATGCAAACGGTAGCGCTCGACCTGCCCGCGGTTGTCACTACGGATTTACGCCTCAATGAGCCGCGTTATGCCTCGCTACCCAATATCATGAAGGCCAAGAAAAAACCGGTCGCTATGCTAACGCCCGCCGAGTTGGGCATCGAGGTGCATGCCTCAATTACCACCCTGAAGGTGGAGCCGCCGGCGCAGCGAATGGCAGGTGTCAAGGTTGAGAATGTCGCGGCCCTGGTTGATAAACTCAAGAACGAAGCGAAGGTGATCTGACCATGAGTATTCTTATCCTGGCCGAACATGACAATGCCAGCCTGGGGGGCGCGACCCTGAATACGGTCGCCGCGGCGCAGCAAATCGGTGATGATCTTCATATCCTGGTCGCCGGGGAAAATTGCGGCGTCGTCGCTCAGGCCGCCGCGCAAGCCGATGGTGTTGGTAAAGTACTGGTTGCGGATCACCCTGCGTATGGTCATCAGCTGGCGGAAAACTGTGCCGGGTTGATCGGCGAAATCGGCGCTGCCTATAGCCACATCCTCGCTCCTGCAACCACTAACGGCAAGAATATCCTGCCCCGTGCGGCGGCTCTGCTCGATGTCGGGATGCTCTCCGATGTGATAGCGGTGACAAGTGCCGATACCTTCAAGCGCCCCATTTACGCCGGCAATGCCATTGCCACGGTGCAGAGCAATGATCCCGTCAAGCTGAT
>CAMYKE010000022.1 GCA_947258895.1 uncultured Pseudomonadales bacterium
GCCCCAGCCCAGGCTTGACCCCAGCATCAAGGCACTCGCTGCTTCATCGCTGGCCGCTCCGGGAGTACGCTGGCTGATCGTATCTGCCCTGTTAGTGCTGTCACTGTTATTCCCCCTGTCATGACTCAATGAGAGGAGGCATCATGAAACATGTTTTAAAAACATTCTTTTTTATGCCGACAGCTCTGAAGATCTCAACTCGTCGCTTAAGCGGGCGCTGCGGATCGCACAGACCAACCAGGCCAGGCTCACCCTGGTGGACGTGATCAGGCCGGTAGACACACCGACGGAAATTCGCTCCCGTTTCAATCTGGAATTGATCGAGCTACTGGTACAACAGCGTCAGCAATCGCTGGAAAAGCTGGTGCAACGGCTGGAGGCGGATGACAGCCTGATTTACAGCAAAATTCTGACCGGCCTGCCTTTCGTGGAGATCATCAAATTCATCAGCACCGGCGGCTATGACCTGCTGATCAAGGTGGCCCAGCCTCCTGCGGGAATCAACGAAAAACTGTTTGGCAGTGATGACCTGCACCTACCGTGCAAATGTCCCTGCCCGGCACCTTAATATCATCCAATATAAAGGCTTTGAGTACCATACAAGCGCGCCAAAGCATATTTAGCAGACTGTAAATTTCGTGTTTAAAGAAAATGCCTTTTTCCCGGATTATTCTCAGGTTTCATGCTGTATCGGTGACGGATGCGGGCTAAGCAGGCCTCCATGGCTCATTGGCAACGCACCGGAACAGCGGATTGAATAGTTCTACCTGCAGCGGTGCGAGTGAAAGGGCGGTAAAAATATTCTTCCGCACATTTTTCATTGAAGCCAAACCGCAAATTAAGGATGATAGCGCACACCTTCAGTCACCGCCTGTCGCTTCAATTGCACAGCGGTTCACACTACCGCGACAATTTGAAAACAACGGAACCATAATGCCCTCCATACTCGCGCGCCTGGCAACCACTACCCCAATGGTCATGGCGGTTTCCTGCCGCTGGACTCGCCCAACAAAAACGGTACGCCAGCACTTCCCCGGATAAAAAACTATTCGCGCACAGCCTCGATGTTTCGCTTTCTGGCGCGGGCACGTGATGCCACAACATGACTGATCAGATACCCTCTCCTGACTCACCGCTGGCGGCCGCAGGGCCGGGACAGCGCAAACCGGAGCTCAACGAGTCCGGGGAATTTGGGCTTTCGGCAATATGATGGAGATCGTGAACCTGATCGCCGTAGCAGTCCTCACGCCGCTGGCAGTGCATCGACTGGGATCTGTATCGACGTGGTTCTTGGTGCTGGTCACTGGGCTGTGCGCCAGCATACTCGCTGTAGGCCTGTTGCAACCGATCACGCTTGCACTGCTGGCACTCCTCATTTACGCAGCGCTGATCAGCCTCGCTCGCAGTGCCACTGCAGAGTTACGCTACATCGGCCAGCATATTCAGCGTGACGTACTCCGGTCGATCGTTTGGGGCACACTGTTGCGCTGGTCGGTCTTCCCACTCATTATCCTGCTGGGCTACCTCAGTTACCAGGCGATCAACCAAAGCATTCACCGGGCGGTCAGCGATACGGTGTACACTACGAAAATCGGGACTGGCTCGGCGGGGCATGCGGCGTACGCCTGCAGCGTGGACCACAGGCTGGTGTGTGAATGCGTCGCGGCTCGCATCCCCGGAGCCACAGCGAACGTGACCCCGAGCGATTGCCCGCAGGACAGCTACGCGGTGACTGAGGCTGCCGACCGCACCGCCCTGGAGCGAGATGTGCATTTCTCAGTTGACCGTTTCTTTACCCGGCTCAAAGCCGAGCTTCAGGCCCACGTCTCCCGGATACTCAAAAGTGGCGGTGCCGTCCGGGATACCTCCCGGGATGAACTGCTGCGGGCCCTGTTTGACGGACCGGGAGATGAAGTTCTGTTCAGCCAGGAATTGCATCAATTTGTTCCGGGTCTCGAACCACCGCCCTGCGCCGGATTTGCGGACCCCCTGTTTAACATGGGTGACTGCATCAGGCACGAAGTGTATGCAACATTAGACACACTCTATGCTAGTGGTCGCCAGCGGCTGCGCCGTGCACTGGTTAGCCTGCTGCGGCGCGTCGGTGACAGCAGCCGCGCGACCAGCCAGGACATCCGCACGCTTACCGCAACGTTCGTAGACCAGGAAATAGAAACGCTGCGCGCTGAGTATCACCAGCGGGTCGGCGAATTATTCCAGGCGGCGCGGATTTTCAATATCGTTTCGTTTTTGGTCTGGCTGGGCATGGCGCTGCTGGTCGCGCTATTGGGCTTCTTCTATATCTTCTGCCGTTATGCCTACGACCCGCGCAATGGCGGGGTACCGCTCAAACTACTGCTGGGACCCCCGCTTGGATCTTCGCTGCGCAGCACACCCCTGGTTCAGGATATGTCACGGACCGATCTCGGGATTCAACTCGATCAGCAGACATGGTTCGTTAATCACACCAGATATATCGAGCTGGATAGCCGTGAGGATTACAAGTTTCCGCAACCAACCAAACTTTTCTTCCGCCGTTTTCCGAGCCGATTGTGGATGCGTCAATACAGCAGGCAGTCCGGTTGTACAGAAATCGGCCTGAACTTTGTGGGTGGGGGCACGCAAGTCGTCAAAGTGAACCTCGGCAGGAATGACCGCGTGGCATTCGACTTGAAGAATCTGGTGGGGTTCACGGAGTCCACTTCCCTGGCCACGCTGTTTAGCTGGAAGCTGGCCTACCTGTTGAATCGCTCGCCCTTCATTTGTTGTGCTGCCGGTCCCGGCGAGTTGCTGCTATCGACCAAATGGCAGCAAGCAACCGCGCCTGCTGCGAATGCCAGCGCCTGCGACGATGAACAGGAAAACGCTCCGTTAAACGAACACCAGGGTCGAGCCAATCCACGCGATATTGCGCTGCTTGATCTCAATGGCCAGTATTCCCTCTCCGTGAGCCAGTCACCACTAAACGTATATTGGGATGATCACAGCGTAGAGAGCCCGGACAATTCCATTATCCTGCGGGATCGCAGCGAAAACGGCAGGCGAATTACCAGGGCGGCCGGCTTTCTTAGAAAGATGCTACTGGTCCCCTTACCGGTGCTGTCCGGAATATTTTTCATACCGCTCATGATGGGCTGGCTCTCCTCCTGATAAAACACAGTTCGGAAACTTGATATGGGACAACAGGATTTAACCCGGCAACGCAAGCGCGTTGCTACAATTGCGTTACTACTGATCGTAGCGGTTGGCGTGATTTCACTTTTGAGCCTGACCCTCGCAGTCCCGGACAGCCTGGGCGGGCCACTGGCTCTGGCGGAGTATCTCACCCACCCGTCGTTGCCGATTGTCTTCGCGTTGCTGTTTTTCCTGGGCGTGCTGCTCAGCCTCTATCTTGCCGACCGCTTCAATGTGCTGTTGCTGCTGCCGTTACTGCTGGTGGCAATCCCGCCGGTGCTGCTGCGCCAAACGGATTTTGTCGCTGCGGGAGCGGTGATGGCATTTTATCTTGATGAGTGTCCCCGCGATCAGGGATGGGAGCCCTTCGAAGAGGCGCGAAACCGGTTCGTCGTCGGCACCGGACCGGCGCGTAAAGATGAATTGGGCGTTAGTCTGTCAGAGCTTCCACTGGGCAGCGTTGGCGGAGCGGAGCGCCGCGTAATCACAAAGAGCGAACTGCCCAGGCACAATCACGCCAAGGGCGAATACAATCGACTGACGATGGCAAACAGGAAAAATACCGCAATTCCCCGCTATCTCGACAGCGAGGATCCTAGCGTGGCGAACGAAGTGAACCTGCGCAAGTCGGATACGATCAAGCCCTGGGGGCAGGCGAATCCACGCGCCCACGACAACATGCCGCCGTACGTCGCACTACGCTATTGCATAAAGCGCTAATATCCGGGCAAACAGGCGGCAACTCGCTCGTCCCTCTCTGGCCCGCAATGGGCCTCCACCCATGCGGCCCGACTTTTCCCCATCGCTGCGCGCAACGGTGTGGTTCTATCCATTTCAATACTTTCGCCAGCACTCGGGACCTGCGGAGTGTCACTATTTTTTACATTATTTCGCAGCGCAAAAAACCGGTTTTTTCTAAGGCCATGAATTGATTTGTGATTTACTGGCTGGTCCAAATTTTGCTTCATATTTATCTGCAGAATAAAAAAGTGGAATAGTCCAATGCGAATACGAAGCCTTGGTACGAAAACGCTGTTGATCCTCACCGTACTTGCGTACACCCCATTGGCAGCGGGCGATGAGCTATTACCTCTTGAGCGGTTGGGTGAGTCCTTGTTTGCCGATACAGCCTTATCGATAGGCAGGAACCAGTCGTGTGCGTCTTGTCACAGTCTGGACTGGGGGGGCACGGGGCCGGATCCGGGGATCAACCAGGGCGGCGCCGTGCTGCAAGGATCCATTCATGGCCGCTTTGGCAATCGTAAACCCCCGAGTTTCTCATACGCCACCCTGAGCCCGGTCCTTTTTCAGGACGGGTCAGATTGGACGGGCGGCCTGTTCTGGGATGGGCGGGCAACCGGAGACAGGCTGGGCGATCCGGCCGCTGAGCAGGCGCAAGTCCCACTAATCAATCCGGCGGAACAGGCACTACCCAGCGCCGCCTGTGTTGTTTATCGTGTGGCCAATTCAGGCTACGCCACACTGTACGAACAGGTTTGGGGCGACAGCATATTCAGCATCGTATTTCCGCCCGACTCGGACACACTGTGCGAATCAGAGGGCATCAGCCTGGACCTGCTCGATGAGGATCGCGACAAGGTCGAGGTCGAATACGATAACATCGCCATTTCCCTTGCCGCCTACGAATCCTCTTCTGAAGTGAATCGCTATAGCTCGAAGTATGACGCCTGGCGCAACGGCCGGGCCAAGCTCAACAGGAACGAACGAATCGGCCGGATACTGTTTCTTAACTCCATGTGCCACAAGTGTCATACCCTGGGCGGCGACAATGCGGCACTAACCAATTTCCAGTACGCCAACATAGGCGTGCCGCCCAACCCGGAGAACCCGGCACTGCAGGCCGATCCGGACTACGTCGATCTCGGACTCGGCGGCTTTCTGAAGAGCCGCGGCGAACCCGCCGCCGTCTACCAGCCCGAAATTGGCAAAATGAAAATTCCGACATTGCGCAACGTGGGTAAAAAACCGAGCCCGACCGCCACCAAGGCCTACATGCACAACGGCGTATTCAAGAGCCTCAAGGAAGTCGTGCATTTTTACAACACCCGGGACGTGCTGCCACATTGCGAGACGCTACCCGATCCGGAATTTGGCGTGAATTGCTGGCCGGTACCGGAAGTCGCCGAAAACATGCATACCCAGTTTATCGGCAACTTACGCCTGACCGACCAGCGGGAAAACCAGATCGTTGACTTCCTGAAAGCCTTGTCAGACGAATAATAAAAGCGGTAGACGAACACTAAATTTTACGCCGCTGCCATCGGCCAGGTTTTCTGCACCAACTCGACCTTGATGAAATTCGGTTATTAGCCGGACAACGTAAAGGCCCAGCCCGAAATGGGAATCCGCTGGCTGCGCCGGCGAGCCGGGCGAACCCGTTGCGCTTCGTGAGCTGATGAGCGAATCGAACAGAAGTGGCATCAGCTCGGCAGAAATCAGCGGGCCGCTATTAGTGATCTCGAGGATGCAGTATTTGTGTTCGACGCGCAGGCAAACCTGGATCGGTCGGCTTTGGTCGCAGAAATCGATCGCATTCTCCATCAGTTTATCCAGCATTTGCTCTATTCGAAAATCGGCCGCTTCAATCCAGACGGAGTGCTTTGGCAGCTCGACCTGTAGCGCGATGTCGCTGCGAGTTCGGGTGAAGTTAGTGAAGTACTGTTCAACCAGGCGTCGCACATCGATGCGCTCGCGCGTCTCGTTGCCGAGCGCTTCCTCCAGGCTTGCCGATTCCGCGAGGTGGTGAATGATACTGCTTATCTGGTGCAAGCCACGCTTTGCGCCTGCGATGTAGCGCTGGCATTGCTCCGGATCGATCTCACCG
Source organism: uncultured Pseudomonadales bacterium (assembly GCA_947258895.1). The sequence goes on from CAMYKE010000022.1 coordinate 6,020, forward strand.
TCCAGGTTTTCCAGCGAAGTGCTGATGGTGTTCAGGGGATTATTGATTTCATGACGGAGCGTGTGCGGCATGCGCGCGATGAACTGCTGGTACTGGTGGAGCTTGGTGAGCATCGTCGAGACACCACGCGCCAGATCGCCGATTTCGTCGGCAGCGTGCAATTCATGCTGTACCCTGCTGACCAGCAATCGGCCGTGGGGGTCTATTGCGGAATCGGTTTCCGCGCGTAACCGCCGTATGCGCCAGGTCAGGCGCGCGGCGAAGACGAGCAGGGCAATAAAAATCACCAGGAAACTCGCCAGCGTCGTACTCACCACCTTCTCCAGGGCCTGGCGCTGCATCGCCAGAACGCTGGCGGCGCTCTGCTCCAGCAGCACGGCACCGATAATTTGGTCGCCATTCTTAATGGGATAGGTGGCGCTGACGATTTGCGCCCGCCCATCCAGCGAGGCCCGATATTGGGTACCTGCGTTACCCGCGAGCGCGGCCTTGATGATGCTGTCGTCGCGTTGTTGGGTCAGGACGGGATCGAAATCATGAAATGCGGCGGCGCTTGGTTCTATCAGCTGGTTAAACACCAGCTCAACGAGGCTGAGCCAGACCACTCGCCACAACGGCGTATCGGAATCAATGTAGGAAGAATGGTCCGGTTCGAATGAGCGACTCAATTGCCCGGCCGTCGCCCTGACGCGCTGGGCTTTGTCGAGGACCCAGATGCGCGAGTAGGTATTCTCCAGTCCCCGCAGCAGGTTCTCCACTGCGGGTGAACGCAATACCACCAAACTGAGCTGGTCGGCGTCGAGTTGCCGAAAGGTGCCTGTCAGGCTCGCGACCTCCCGGGTAGACGCGTCTGCGACATCGGCGACCGCGAAGCCCAGCTGCTTGCGGGTGGCCAGCATTGCGAGCGGCAGTCGCATTTCGATCGCATAGCCCGTTGCGGTGCGCTGCACCAGCGCCTGTACCCGATATTCGGGCTGCCCCCTGGACGCATAGAGCCAGTCCGCGCCGACGTAGTAGGCGCTGGCATTGCCCGGCCCTTCGATGCTGAGTAATAACCGCTGCAACACCCCTTCGCTATCCACAAAGCTGAGTCGCAGGTGGTCGCCATTGTCGAGGCGTCGATAACCGGGATGACGATAAACCGGCGTTACATCGTTGATGTGCACAAAAGCGTATAGCTGCCGATCGCGGGTGCCCAGTGCCAGCCGAAACTTTTCCCGGGTTGGGCCTGGCGAGGCAGGGGCGGAGTCCTCGCCGAAGCTCTGCTGCATGCGATCCAGGTCACGCCAGTCATCTGCATAGCCGTCAATGCGCAGGGGGTAGTCGAGGGGATAGCTGGAGAGTTGCCGGTAGTCCTCGATGGATTCCGGCAGATCATTGAACAGCTCATCGCTGCCATGCAGCAGCGTCGCCACCCCCTTCGCGGTAAGCAGGTGCGCCTGGGCCTGGCCCTCGATCAGGAAGCGTTGCATTTCCAGCAGATATTGGTAGCCAAGCCAGGGGATGACGAGCAGCACGGCACAGACCAGCAGCAATTTGGTTGCCAGGCGCGGCCCGCGCAGCCGAAATCGTCTCATTGTGTGACCCAGCGATAACCGAAACCGTATTCGTTCCTGATGCAGTCGAAGCGCGGATCAATGGCCTGTAGTTTATTACGGATATTGCGCAGGTGGGTATTGATGGTGTTATTGGTCACATAGTTTTGCATGGTGGCATGCATCAGGCTGGCATAGGAGATCGCGTGCCCGGGGTCGCGAGTCAGCCGCTCCAGCATGCGAAACTCGGTCATGGTCAAGTTTATGGGCTGCTGTGCCCAGTACATCCGCATGGCTTCCTTGTCGATCGTCAGTTGACCGACCACTTTCCCGGGCGTTGTCGTTGCCCCACTGTCGTCCGGGGCAGCAGAGCTTTCCACACGTCTTTCCGCCCGGTTGCGCAGTTCGCTGAGGCGCAATAGCGATGCCACTCGTTCGGCGAAATAATCCAGGCTGATCGGCTTGGCCTGGTAATCCCAGGCACCCATACGCAATCCGGATATCTTGTCGATCTCATCGATCCGCTCGGTCAGGAACAGGATCGGTAACCCCGGCTCCAGAGTCAGTAGTTCACGGCAGAGTTGAAAGCCGGCATCCACTTCCTTGCCCAATACGATGTCCAGTACCGCCAGATCGGGCAGTACCTCCCTGAAACCCGCGAGCGCCTCCGCATAAGTACCGTAGGCGCTGACCCGATAGCCCTTGTTGGCCATGGCGTCGCAGTAATTGCGTCGCTGGTCCGGGTCATCTTCCACAATAGTTATTAATTTGGCTTCTGCAGACATAGGCGAATTATAGAGGATATCCCGGGTTGTCGAGTGGTTAGAGTACTCATCTCCATTGTTTCTCCATTTTCTCTCAAGGGTTGCTTCAGACTTTGCTGTTTTACTTATACCCATAATCACCAACCTGGAGAACACCATGCCAACCAAGCAACGTCACTTTGTCCCCCTTTCCGATGAGGTTATCTACCAGCACCCGGAACTCCTGGACCGTATCGTGCCCTTTCACCATAGCTATCGACCCCGCTCCGAACGGCGAAGCGATGGCGAAAAAGGCCGACACCAGGGGTCCCCGTGGGCGCTGGGCCTCCTGCGCGGCTGACGCGCACAAATAAACCCTTAACCAATCCATCAAATAACTATCCAACCAGCGAGAATTCTCATGAATACAACGACTCCATCTACTACCAAACACAGCGCAGCACTGACCCTGTTGCTACTGGCCAGTGCCGGCCTGGTTGCCTGCACCACGCCGGGCACCAGAACCGCGACGCCTACCGCCAGCGCTATGGAAGTGCAATCAGGGCAGAAAAAAACGCTACTCCTTCAATCTGAGCCCGCGGCCACGGCGGAAGTTGCCGCGCATGCTGAAACCGGTCAGCAAGTGCAGCCCGTGCTGCTGAGGGACGTGCAAACCCAAATAAGCATACCTGCCGGCGCCAGTTCAGAACTGCTGGGCGAACAGGGGGTGGCCGCGCTGGAGCAATTGCTCGTGGAGCTTTCTGCATGGTCAAGTATCGAGCGCATTGCAATCACCGGCCACACCGATAGCGAAGGCTCGGATGTGAGCAACGAACGTTTTTCCCTGCAACGGGCCACGGCGGTCGCCGAGCAGTTGAAGTTGCTCGGCATCGATCCGGAGGCCGAGTTTGTGATTGCGGGCGAGGGCGAACAGAACCCGGTCGCTGACAATAGCAGCATCGCGGGCCGTGCCCTGAACAGACGGGTGGAAATAGTGGTGGAAGGCAAGATCGACGTGCTGCCGGAAACGCTACCGACAGCAGACCTGCAGCAGGCCGCAATCCAATAGGTCACCATTACAGGGAGACTAGCCCGCATGCGTCACCGATTGGCGTGTAAGATGGCGAGCCGGTCGGTTTGCAGATTGCACGAAAGGCGCGCAATGCATAGCCGTAGCTATGCGTAAGCGGGTTTCGTGAGGAGATGCGTGCCGAGCGGCCGCCAGAGCACGACAAAGCGAGTCTGACACACTGTGAATCCCGGATGCTCTGAAAAAGCCTGCGATAGCTGTATATCCCATCGGTTGAAGCTGTATCGGTGAGGGATGCGGGCTAGTACGCCTCTTGTGAAGGGAGTGGCAATGCCGGCAAGGCGCTCCTTGCCATGAACGCTGACACACAAACTGAATCCGCAATGAGCAAGTGAACGGAGTACTAATGTCATGAGAACAACAATACCACCCCGAACCCGGCCGAGCGGTTTTCTTCAAGTCTGATCTACCAACTGGCGGACGGGACAGATTGTGTCGTCGCGCCACTGCTGGATACGGACGTCTCGTTGTCGATCACCGGCACGATTGCCCGGGCCAAAGTCCGACAGCGCTTTACCAACCCCTCGGATGACTGGGTAGAAGGCATCTACGTCTTTCCGTTGCCGGACGATGCGGCCGTGGATCACATGCGTTTGCAAATCGGAGAGCGTATCATCGAAGGCGAGATCAAGGAAAAACGCGAGGCCAGGGCGATCTACCGGGAAGCGAAGCAGTCGGGCAAGCGCGCATCCCTGCTGACCCAGGAGCGGCCGAACATCTTTACCACCGCGGTCGCCAATATCGCTCCCGGCGCGACCATCAGCGTGGAAATCGAGTACCAGCAGTCCGTGCGCCTCGACCAGGGTGAATTTAGTATTCGCTATCCTATGACCATCACACCGCGCTTTAACCCCGGAAGGCCGATTACCGGTGATCGCGGCGCGCCGACCCGCACCGGCAGCGGCCGCGAATTCGATACCGGTGTAGTTCCGGATGCATCGCGCATCACGCCACCCCTGGCCCCGCAGGGCCGCAACATGAATCCTGTAAACCTGAAGGTGGACCTGGCGCCGGGCTTTGCGCTGGAAAGTCTCAGGAGTGATTATCATGCGGTTGCGCAGGAAGCCCTGCCCGATAGCCGCTACCGCCTCCGTTTGGACAGCAGCAGCCATGCCGCAAACAAGGATTTCGTATTGCGCTGGAGCCTCCGGGATTCCAGCGAACCTCTGGTAAGCCTGTTCGTGCAGCAAAGCGGAGATGCGACCTATTCCTACCTCATGCTCATGCCGCCGGCGGGAATTGACCAGGATCCGGCGCCGCGGGATGTGGTGTTTATCATCGACACATCCGGTTCCATGGGCGGGGAACCGCTTCGCCAGGCCAGACAGGCATTGCTCCTCGCCATCGAAAGACTGGGTCCGAATGATCGCTTCAATATTATCGAATTTAACTCGGCGACCCATCTGCTCTTCGACCGGGAACAGCCTGCCACACCCGTTTTTCGAGCGCGCGCCATCCGTTACGTTCGCGGGCTCGCGTCGCGCGGCGGCACACAGATGTACCCGGCGCTCGATGCCGCGCTCACACAAGCTGAGACCAATGAGGGCAGGGTACGCCAGGTCATTTTCCTCACCGATGGCGCGGTTGGCAATGAAGACCAGCTTTTCAAATTGATAGAGCAGAAACTGGGTAACAGCAGGCTGTTTACCATCGGGATTGGCGCGGCGCCGAACTCATACTTCATGACCAAGGCGGCCGAATTCGGTCGTGGCACCTTTACCTACATCGGCAAACAAGCCGAGATCCAGGAACGCATGGGCTTGCTGTTTCGCAAACTGGAAATGCCCGCGCTGACCGATATCGAGGTTGAATTCGCTCAGCCAGGAGGCGCAGGTGCTGCCGCCGAATTCTTTCCGCCGCAAATTCCCGATTTGTATCAGGGTGAGCCGATCCTGCTGGCCATCAAAACCAGGACCGTACCCGAACAGCTGCGGGTGCGGGGCTTCAGGGCCGGTCAGGACTGGTACAAGACACTGTCCTTTGTCGAGCGCGTTACGCGAGATGGAATCGATGTCTTTTGGGCGCGCAGCAAGATCGATAGCCTGATGAATCAATATCTCATGGGAAGCGAGGCACTCGAAAAACGCCGACTACAAACCGAGATCACCGAGACCGCGCTGCAGCATCATCTCGTCAGCCGTTTTACGAGCCTTGTGGCAGTGGATCATACCCCGGTGCGACCTGCTACCGATCCCGTCAAGCAGCACGCAATGAGAACCAACCCTCCCCAGGGCACCCGGTTTGGCCTGCCGCAGACCGCTACCGCCGCAGAATTGCAATTGCTGTTCGGGCTCGGCTTCTGCCTGCTCGCCCTGGCAGGCTATTTGCTATCCAGGCGCAGCCAGCCTGGTACTCCGTATAGTTGCTAATTGCCGATGCAGCGCAGAGCGGCAAGGCTGGTATGCATTGCGCTACTGCTACTGGGGCTATCGCAAATGGCGCAGGGTAGCTGGATTCACCTCAAAGCCGCCCTCGCGCAGCTGCTGCTGGAGAGAGCCTGGCAACGCAGCCTGCAAACCGGTGTAGCGAGCAAGCCCTGGTCATGGGCCGACACCTGGCCCCTGGCCCGGCTTGAAATTCCCCGCCTGGGCGTCGATATGATCGTACTGGCCGGAGATCACGGGCAGTCCCTTGCCTTCGGCCCCGGCCATGCCAGCCTAAGCGCCAGGCCCGGTGAACCGGGCACCATGCTCATCAGCGGTCACCGCGACACACATTTCCGCTTCATGGGGGACCTGCAAGCGGGTGACCTGATCAGGATAGGTGGCGCCGCCGGGATCGAATATGCATACCGGGTCACGACAACCGAGGTGGTGGATAGTACGAAAGCCCGAATCCTCTCCGACCCTGATCAGCACAGCCTTATTCTTGCCACCTGCTGGCCACTGGAATCGGTTATCCCCCGTGGAAACCAGAGATACCTGGTGATAGCAGACCCGCTGTAGGTACCGGCAAAGTAATTGCTGTTGGTCGGTAATACAGGCCTGAAGATAACTCCGGGATCGAACAGGGAATATCTTTTTTCACTTGCTACAAAGAATGCACGGCGGGACGTGCGCATTTGGGGTCAAATCTTTTTTGCTTCTGGCACTTGGGTGACGCCTGAATGTTTTGCTTGATAAGCAATTGCCAGGCCCGAATTGAGTTGGTGATCAAAGTCTCGCAACGCCAGTTGTAACACCGATCTGAAGAGTTCGGCCATTGATTGTCGTTGTTAAAAATTCCGAGGGCAATTTTCGATGGTAGTTTTTACCTTGACCCCAAATTCCTTGTACAATTCCTGCTGCAGCGGCCCAGCGTCGCTGAGTCCGACTGCATGCGCTTTATGTTTCACTCAGTGTGAATGAGACTCCTGGGGAGGAGAAGAGAACCCCGGGAATCGCGATTTAGCATATGCCGAATGACAAAGAGCGCAGCTTTCTATCAAGCGGGAATATTGGAAAGCTACAAGTTCCGGATCGTGAGCTCCTGCGGCAACACCAAGCTTTTCCGCTCTCTGGTGAAACTCCGTATCCAGTTGCTTGAAATGATCCGGAAGCGCTTGCTCCAATTCCTTTGCCTGGGCAACAGTGAGTTTCTTCTCCATGATGTAACTGGCTCGTATCTTCGTGCTGGTTTCTTGAATTGACATCCAGTCCGCCGTCGCCAGAGACAAAGCTATGCCCTGTATCCCCCCGGCGATTTGTCCCATTTCAGCTCTAAGCAGATTTAACACATCCGGCGACAACTTGATATCTTGACGCACGGCAGGAGGCTCGGCCGCGTAGGTTTGCACGAAAACCGTGGCTAGACTGCCAATAACAATCAACGTTGCAAGTAACTTTTTGAACATGATGTGATCCTATCAGTGCAGATTTTTAAACCTAACATTAGTATATCGAGTCGGCTCGATTTGTTACTGCAAAGCGATTTCCGGTCGGTATTTAATTGATTGATTTAGAGGGGTGTTCTTGTGGTATAACAGCTTCCCTTCTGTGTAAAGCAAGTCAGCTCGCTATCTAGATAGCGAAATCTAGGGTCAGTGTAAAAACGT
>CAMYKE010000023.1 GCA_947258895.1 uncultured Pseudomonadales bacterium
CGAAAATCCTGGGCAGCGGGGGACGCGACGTCCCGCGCCGTACGCCTGGCCGACATGACGATGCGCGGCGAGATGGGAATACCCTCCGTCCTGACCGCGCCGCAATGGGGATTCTATGACGTACTTTTCAGTCGTACTAACAAAGACCTGGCGCTGAAACCTGAAGCAGAACGTGAATTTCACTTGCAACGCGAATACGGTAGCTACGTGATGGAGAATATCCTCTTCAAGATCAGCTTCCCCGCCGAATTTCACGCCCAGACAGCCTGCGAGGCGGCGGTGCAGTTGCACCCGCGGGTGAAGGATCGCCTGGCGGAGATCGACCGCATTGTGATCACCACCCACGAGTCTGCGATTCGCATCATCTCCAAGCTGGGGCCGTTGGCCAATCCAGCGGATCGCGATCACTGCATTCAGTATATGGTCGCGGTGCCGCTGATGTTTGGCGACCTGGTGGCGGAGCATTACGAGGACAGTTTCCACGTGGCCAATCCCCTGATCGATCAACTACGCGACCGAATGGAGGTGGTCGAGGACCCCCGTTACAGCCGCGAATACCACGCCCCGGACAAGCGGTCGATCGCCAATGCGCTGGAGATATTTTTCGGGGACGGGACCTCGACGGGCAAAGTTGAAATCGAATATCCGCTCGGCCATCGCCGGCGCAGGGACGAGGGTATTCCCGTGCTGGAGGCCAAGTTCCGGCGCAACCTCGCGACCCGCTTCCCGGCGGGACGCTGCGCGGAGATCTTCGCACTGTGCAAGGATCAAACGGCGCTGGAAGCCACTCCTGTACACGAGTTTATGGATCTACTGGTAATCTAGCCGCTGATTATTCAATGACCTGCTAGCCGTTACTAACTGCTGTCCGTCGCGCGCGCACGGCTTCGGCAAGGTCGGCCAGCGCAGGCTCGGTCATTTCCCAGGAGATGCAGGCGTCGGTGATGCTCTTGCCGTATTCGAGTTCCTCGCCTGCAACCAGCTTCTGGTTGCCTGCTTTCAAATGGCTTTCGATCATCACCCCGAATATATGCCTGGAACCGGCTGCAATCTGGCGACACAGGTCTTCCACCACCAGCGGCTGGCGCCGGTAATCCTTGTTGCTGTTGCCGTGGCTGCAGTCGACCATGATGCATTCGTTGATATTCGCCGCGTGCAGTTGTTCCGCCGTGGACATGATGGATTCTTCGTGATAGTTGGGGCCGCTTGCCCCGCCGCGCAGAATCAGGTGACAGAAGCGGTTGCCGGTGGTGGTGACGATCGCGGAAATACCCTGCTTGGTGACCGACAGGAAATGATGCGGAAAACCGGCGGCGCCGATCGCATCGACGGCGATCTGGATATTACCGTCGGTGCCATTCTTGAAGCCGACGGGCATGGATAATCCGGACGCCAGTTCGCGGTGAATCTGGCTTTCCGTGGTCCTGGCACCGATCGCGCCCCAGCTGATCAGGTCGGCGATGAACTGCGGCGATATGGTGTCCAGGAACTCGGAGCCGACGGGAATTCCCAGGTCGGCCAGGTCCAGCAGCAGCTTGCGTGCCAAACGCAGTCCCTTATTGATGTTGAAACTGCTGTCCAGGTTGGGATCGTTGATTAATCCTTTCCAGCCCACCGTGGTGCGCGGTTTCTCGAAATAGACCCGCATGATCACGCACAGCTCTTGCTCGTACTGTTTTGCGACAGGGAGCAGTTTTTTGGCGTACTCGAGCGCGGCGGTCGGGTCATGGATTGAGCAGGGGCCGACAACAACCAGCAGACGATCATCGTCACCGCTGATGAGATTCTGGATTTGCGAGCGGGCGCCGGCGACCAGATTGGACGCCGCATCGCTCATGGGTAGTTCTTCCATCAATATGGCGGGTGGAATGAGGGGCCGTAGCTCGCCGATATGGACATCATCAGTCACTTGAAACATCTGTTGGGTATTACCTGTTAGCTATTGAATCGATTGCATAAACACCGCACTACGCGGTAACGAAGCGCATTTTATGGCAGTTGGTCGTAAATTGCGAGGGATATACGAGCCGCACATTGCGCATCATCAAAAAAAACAGTATGTTCGAGATTAGCCGGTCCGACGAAGACTGAACAACGCGACGACAGAGTGGGGGTTCGGGTGACAGGAAACTTGTTGCAGCAGGGTTTTGCGCTGATGGGATATGGCATGGGCGTGGTGTTTGTCTTCCTGACCCTGCTGGTCTTCTCCACGACGCTGATGTCGCACCTGATCAATCGCTATTTTCCGGTGCCGGAGCCAGTGATTCCCGCGCGGCCCTCCCGCACCGCGCCCGTCTCCCCGGCAGCCCAGGACCAGCAACTGGTTGCGGTGCTCAGTGCAGCGATCCGTAAATTCAAATCGCGGCGAGACAACAACAAGCCCTGAACAGTGGGTTCGGATTCCGGTATGCACGAGCGGTTGACCGATCGCTACCAATTCAAGAGCTGAGCGCGTGCGTGCAGGCGGCGGCCTGCAGCTGGCAACTAGCCACTAGTGAGAAGAGAGGATAATGACACAAACACAGTCCCTTGGTATTACCGAAGTGGTCCTCAGGGATGCGCACCAGTCGCTCTTTGCAACTCGGTTGCGCCTGGACGACATGTTACCGATTGCAGAAAAAATCGATCAGGTTGGCTATTGGTCCGTGGAGACCTGGGGTGGCGCGACGTTCGATGCCTGCATCCGGTTCCTGGGTGAAGATCCCTGGCAGCGGATTCGCGAGTTAAAGGCGGCCATGCCGAATACTCCGCAACAAATGCTGTTTCGGGGCCAGAATATTCTCGGCTATCGCCACTACGCGGACGACGTAGTCGACAAGTTCGTCGAACGAGCCGCGGTAAATGGCGTGGATGTGTTTCGAGTGTTCGATGCGATGAATGATCCACGGAATATGGAACGATCGATTCACGCGGTGCGCAATCAGGAAAAACATGCGCAGGGCACTATCGCCTACACCGTCAGCCCCGTGCATACCCTGGACCTGTGGCTGGAGCTGGCGCAGCAAATCGAGTCCATGGGCGCGGATTCGATCTGTATCAAGGATATGGCGGGACTGCTTACTCCCTACGACGGCTATGAGCTGGTGAGTCGGCTGAAGAAAACCGTCGCGATTCCGATTCATATCCAGTGTCACGCGACCACCGGGCTGTCGACAGCGACCTACCTGAAATGTATCGAGGCGGGCATCGATAATGTCGATACATCGATTTCATCGATGAGCATGACCTATGGTCATTCGCCGACCGAAACTGTGGTGGCGATGCTCGATGACACCGAGCGGGCAACCGGCCTGAAGCTGGAACCGATAGAGGAAATCGCAGCCTATTTTCGTGAGGTGCGCAAGAAATATGCGCAGTTCGAGGGCTCCCTGAAGGGCATCGATTCCCGTATTCTGGTCGCCCAGGTGCCTGGCGGTATGTTGACCAACATGGAGGGGCAACTGCGGGAGCAGGGCGCCGAGGATAAGCTTGACGCGGTGCTCGATGAAATTCCCCGGGTACGCGAGGACCTCGGTTACATCCCGCTGGTAACGCCGACGTCGCAGATTGTGGGTACCCAGGCGGTTCTCAATGTGCTGACGGGCGAGCGCTACAAGTCGATTACCAAAGAAACCGCCGGGGTGCTCAAGGGCGAATACGGAGCCACGCCGGCTCCGGTCAATGCCGAGCTGCAGGCCCGGGTGCTCGATGGCGCCGAGGTCATTACCTGTCGCCCGGCAGATCTGTTGCAGCCCGAACTCGACCGGCTTAGCGACGAGTTGCATACACTTGCCGAGGAAGAGGGCATTACCCTCGCGGAGCACGACATCGATGATGTGCTGACCTATGCGCTGTTCTCGCAGATCGGCCTGAAGTTTCTCAAGAATCGGGGTGACCCGACTGCCTTTGAGCCTGCGCCGACGGGGCTAGCGCCCCAGCCGGCAACCGCTGCCCCGGCGCCTGCAGGCGCTGCCGAGGTGTATACGGTGAAGGTCAACGGCAGTAGTTATGTGGTAGAGGTTAGCGAGGGCGGCGATATTGGAGCAGTGTCCGGCACTGCACCCCAGGACACTGCACCGCAGGCTGCAGCTGCTCCCGCTGCCGCCTCCGCTGGCGTTGCCGTCAAAGCGCCGCTGGGGGGGAACATCTTCAAGATCAACGTGGCGCCCGGAGATGAGGTGGAGCAGGGCGATGTGGTTGTCATTCTCGAGGCCATGAAAATGGAAACCGAAGTGCGCGCCGCGCAGGCGGGCACGGTCGCCAGTGTGGCAGTTAACGTGGGTGATGCCATCCGGGTCGGTGACACCCTGCTCACGCTGGCCTGAGCCGCACCGCTGACCACAATACGTACCTGAAACTACAATAACAGAAGAATCAATGGAAGCATTAATCGGTTTGTGGCTCGACTCCGGGTTGAGCCAGATGGTGTGGGGGCAAGCGGTCATGATGGGCGTGGGCCTGTTGCTCCTGTTCCTGGCGATTCACAAGGGCTTTGAGCCGCTGCTGCTGGTGCCGATAGGCTTCGGCGCCATCCTCGTCAATGTGCCGGGGGCCGACTTCAGCGCCGCGCCGGTTTATGATGCGCTGGGACACCTGCAAGCGCCCGGTGGCGTGTTGTATTACGTCTATGAGATCGGGATCGCGACGGGAGTGTTCCCCCTGCTGATTTTTATGGGTGTCGGGGCGATGACCGACTTCGGTCCGTTGCTGGCCGATCCCAAGACCCTGTTCCTGGGCGCAGCGGCGCAATTCGGCATCTTTGCGACCGTACTGGGGGCGGTAGGCTTGACCGCCCTTGGCTGGATGGATTTTAGCCTGGCAGATGCGGCTGCAATCGGCATTATTGGCGGGGCGGACGGACCGACAGCGATATTTGTCGCCAGCAAACTGGCCCCGGAGTTACTGGGGGCCATCGCGGTTGCCGCCTATTCCTACATGGCGCTGGTGCCGTTGATCCAGCCGCCGATTATGCGTGCCCTGACGACCCAGGCGGAACGCGAGATCGTAATGGAACAGCTGCGGGAGGTCTCGCAACGGGAAAAAATCATGTTTCCGCTGACGCTGTTGATCCTGGTGGCGCTGTTTATCCCTTCCGCTGCGCCACTGCTCGGGATGTTTTGCCTGGGCAACCTGATGCGAGAATGCGGGGTGGTTGAACGCCTGAGCAATACCACCCAGAATGCATTGATTAATTCGGTAACCATCTTCCTCGGCCTGGGAGTGGGGTCCAAGTTGAGCGCAGACAAATTCCTTGATATCAAGACTCTTGGTATCCTGTTGCTCGGGATGGTCGCGTTTTGCATCGGTACCGCAACTGGCGTTTTGATGGCGAAATTGATGAATAAACTGTCTCATAATCCGGTCAATCCCCTGATCGGTGCCGCGGGTGTGTCGGCGGTGCCGATGGCGGCACGGGTCGCCAACAAGGTAGGCCTGGAAGCGAACCACCACAACTTTCTGTTGATGCATGCCATGGGCCCGAATGTGGCCGGCGTAATCGGCTCTGCGATCGCCGCCGGTGTCATGATCAGCATGGTGGGCGGTTAACATGCCGGTCGGGTATGCCCGCTATTGAGCGAAATGCTGCCCCTCTCTGCGGCGCATACTCTGGCGCGCCACTAGCCGCCATATCTCACCGATTCGGCGATCCAATGCCCAGAAGCCTTGTCAGTACAGTGCGAATTGCCTATTTGGTTTCTCGCCGGATCTTGCACGCACCCATGTTTGACTTCCCGCAATTAAGCCAGGAATTGTGGTTGGCCGTGGTTGGAATCATGGTGGTGCTGGCCGTGATCATCGTCTGGCTGCTACTGCGGGTAAAGTATCAGGCCCGGGTCGCGGTGCTGGAGGAGCGCCTCACCCATTTCGGCACCGAAGCAGGTAGCGCGGCGCTGCAGCTCAGGGAACAGGAGCAGGAACTCGATGCGTTGCATGGCGACACGCGCAGGCTGGAGAACGAAGCCACCCAACTGCGAGTCCAGGTCGGCAATTTTATCGAGCACCGCGACCAGTACGAGGATTGGCGCGCGGAAGCCAGGGAAGAAATGCATGTGCTTAGTCAATCCAATGTGGCTTTGAAAGAGCGGGTCTCGCACCTGGAAACCCAGCTCCAGGCGGAACGCGATCAGGCCGCGGAAAAGCTCAAGCTGCTCGAGGATGCGCGGCAGAACCTGACTGCCGAATTCAAGGTCCTGGCCAACGAAATCTTCGATGATAAGAGCCGGAAATTTACGCAGCAGAATGCCGCCAACCTCGAAACGGTCCTCAAGCCGCTTGCCGGGCAGTTGACTGATTTCCAGAAACGGGTCGAGGAGACCTATGACAAGGAAGCCCGCGAACGATTTTCGCTGGTCAGGGAAATTCGGGGCCTGCAGGAGCTTAATAGCCGCATCAGCGAGGATGCGGTTAACCTTACCCGGGCGCTGCGTGGTGATAGCAAGACCCAGGGTAGCTGGGGTGAATTGACCCTCGAGCGAATCCTGGAGGCGTCCGGCCTGGTCAAGGGCCGCGAGTACGATATCCAGGTCAGTCTCAAGGGAGAACAGGGCGAGCGCCTGCAGCCGGATGTGATAGTCCACCTGCCGGACAACAAGGATGTAATTGTAGATTCCAAGGTGACCCTCAAGGCGTACCATGATTTTGTTGCCAGCGACGATGACAAGCGGCGCGAGAGTGCGGCCCAGCGGCACCTGCAATCCATCACCAGCCATATTCGCGACCTGAGCGGCAAGGATTACCAAAACCTGCCGGACTTGCGAACCCTCGATTTTGTATTGCTGTTCCTGCCGGTTGAAGATGCGTTCAGCCTCGCGGTGCAACGCGACCCGCAGTTGTTTGCCACGGCATTTGAAAGCAATATCGTGCTGGTCGGGCCCTCGACGTTGCTCGCGACGTTGCGTACGATCCAGCATATCTGGCGCAATGAGCACCAATCGCAGAATGCGCGGGAGATCGCGCGCCGGGCGGGGGATCTATATGACAAATTCGTCAATTTCATCGGCGACGTCGAAGAGATCGGGCAGCGTCTGGACAAGGCTGGTGAAGCGTATGATCGGGCCCACAATCGGCTGACTTCAGGACGGGGTAACCTGGTAAGCCGCGCCGAAACCCTCAAGAAGCTGGGTGCCAAGACCAGCAAGCAAATCGGCCGAACGCTGGTCGATCGCGCCGACCACAATGCCGAGATCGTGGAAATCGGCGACAAAAAATAACCTGACTGCTGGCACGGGAGCGGCTGGCGTGACCAACACTCGGCGCAGTGCTGCGCCACATTGTTAGCGGTTGCCAGATTCCCCGCCGTGCGGTCAAATAGGGTATATGGAATTTAAACTTAGGTTCGATAACAGTTACGCACGCTTGCCGGAGGAGTTCTATCAGCGGGTGGCGCCGACCGGTTTTGCCAAGCCGCACCTGGTGAGCTGGAATCCTTCGGTGGCGCGGCTGCTAGACCTGGAACTCGACGGGGAAAATCGCGCTGCGTTGCTTTCGGTGTTGGCCGGTAACGAGGTGCCACCGGGGAGTGAGCCGCTGGCGGCGGTTTATGCAGGCCACCAGTTTGGCCAACTGGTGCCGCAATTGGGGGATGGGCGGGCAATCCTGCTCGGTGAAGTGGTTACCGGCGGTGGCGAGCGCTGGGACTTGCAATTGAAAGGTGCAGGGCAGACCCGCTATTCGCGGTTTGGGGATGGCCGCGCCGTCCTGCGCTCCACGATACGAGAGTACCTGTGCTCGGAGGCCATGCATGGCCTGGGGATTCCAACCACCCGCGCGCTTTGTATCATCGGTAGCGATGAGCCGGTGGTGCGCGAGCGGATAGAGACCGGCGCGATGCTGGCACGCGTGGCGCCCAGCCACGTCCGGTTCGGGACCTTCGAGTACTTTTATTACAATCACCGCCATGACCTGTTGCCGGTGCTTGCCGATTACGTCATCGACCAGCACTTCAGGGATGTAGCCGGTCAGCCAGATCGCTATGCGCGAATGTTCGAGCGCGTCGTGAAAACTACGGCTACCCTGCTGGCAAACTGGCAGGCCGCCGGCTTTGCCCATGGCGTGATGAATTCGGACAATATGTCGATACTGGGCCTGACCCTCGATTACGGGCCCTATGGTTTTGTAGAGGATTTCAATCCCGGCTATATCTGCAATCACACCGACGTAAACGGACGCTACGCGTTTGCGCGCCAACCCGGTGTTGGTTTGTTCAACCTCAATTGCCTGGCGAACGCATTGCTACCCCTCGTCGATGCGGAAACCCTCAAAGGAGTTCTGATGACCTATGAGGCGCTCTTTACCGACCAGTATTATGCCCTGATGGGTGCGAAACTGGGTATTCCCGTCAGCGATGCGCAGGGTCGAGGCTTCACCGACCAGTTGCTGGAATTGCTGTACCGCAACGAGGTTGACTACAGCATTTTTTTTCGGGAGCTGGCGGATGTCGGCAGTGATGATTCGGCGCCGCCGATCGATCGCCTGTTTGCGGACCAGGCCGGATTTTACAGCTGGCTACGTGATTATCAACACCGCTGCACGGAGAGCGGCGTGGAAGATGCGTCGCGCAAGCTTGCTATGAACCGGGTTAATCCGCGCTACGTGTTGCGTAACTACCTGGCGCAGACCGCGATTGAGCTTGCTGAACAGGGTGATTTCAGCGAAGTCGACCGATTACTCGAGTTACTGGCCGATCCGTATACGCTACGTCCCGGCTGCGAGGACTATACCCGGCCAGCGCCGGAGTGGGGCAAGCAGCTGGAGATTAGCTGCTCCTCCTGACGTTGGTAAATTATTGTTAACCCTTCCCATAAAGGGTACTGAAAGCGGCTTCTTATTTGCTACAATAGCGCCGCATTTGACAGGGAACCGAATGAGGCGCTGTGTTTCCTACGCAGCCCATGCGGAAAATCAGAAATAACCAGGACAACTTTACATCATGATCGATCAGTCTAATCGTACTGGCACTGACCGGCGTGCTCAATCGCTGGCAGATATCAATTCGTTGGTATCCTCGCGTTCCGAAGCGCTGTCCCTTTACTCGGGACTGGCCGCCCATCGGCCATTTAACCAAAACGCCAATTTTAGCAATGAGTTGAAGCACTTCTGCGAAGCCCTGATTGACTACACCGCCAATGCCCATTTTCGGCTGTATCAGCATTTGGCTGAAAACAGGGAGCGCCGCCAGGCGGTGCTGAGGGTGGCAGATAACCTGTATCCGAAGATTGCGCAGACCACGGATGAAATCCTGGATTTTAACGAGCGCTATGGTGATGATCCGCAAACTGGTTTGCAAGTTCGCGCGATTGAGCAGGACCTGTCTCATTTGGGCGAAATCCTGGCGGACCGGATCGAGTGCGAAGACCAGGTCATCCAGGCATTGCGGAACCAGCGTCGCGCTGAACCATAGCGGCATGAAACCGGAGCGGCGCAACCGGAGCGGCGCTGTGCCTGGCGCCGTTGGCGCGCACGTCACCAGTTAATTGGATTTACTGGCGCCAATCAGGTAGCGGCCATTCTCGAAGGCCGCAAAGTAGTCATCAATATCAGGATGATTGACGGGTTCTGCTTCCAGGTAAGGTTCCAGGTTTTGTTCTGCCACATAGGTCTCGTGGTTGGAGTTATGAACCAGTACCCGGTACCAGGGGCGATCCTTGGGTGGTCGGCTTTTGGCCATCATTTCGTACCAGTCCTCACTCAGCATGAAACTCGGATCCACATCGATTATTACTCCACGATAATCGAACAAGCGGTGCTTGATTAGCTGGCCCACGAAAAAGCTGGCGCTTTCTACCACCGGCACGCATCCGCCAGGATGGGCCAACGCGAGCACACTACCGGGTAGCTTCCTGCTTTCAAGTAAACACCTGTTATCATAGTCTTGATTGATTGTATTTTATGCTGAACCGCACTGGTATTGCTACCTGGCATCGGTTCGCAGGTCGTCGCAACACAACGGTTTCCAGCAGTTTGTCGAACTTGGGATTAATCTACTGCGAAAAAGCCGAAGTTGGCCAGATTCTCCGATCATCCTCGTTACATAGCACAGTATTCACCTCATATGATCGGTACATCTGCCTCAATTCGGACATTTCCTCGCTACGATCACCTAAGTCCGACAAACTGCTAAATTGATTCTCGCCGGATGTCCGTCACGATAGCATCCAGTTGTTGCAGCGTGGCTTCGATACCATTGATCGCCTTGTCCAGGTCTTTGGCGTTCTTTGTCAGTACTACGAAGGCCCATTGCGCCTGACTTTTCTCATCGCGAAAACCCGTTTCACACAGTGCGATGTTTTCTCGCTTGCCCAGTTTTCCCCTTAGCGGGGCAAGACGGCTGCGCTTTTCCTTGAGAGATTTGCAACCGGCCAATCGGAATTGTACGCGGAGCAACGAGATGTTCAAGGTTTTGGCGCGGCGATTATCAGTGCTTGGCGACCTGCGCGCGTGACAGTCTAATCAGGTCGGCGAGGATATTCCCGCCTTCAACCATGTAGGCATCCGGCGCTTCGTCTTCCTCCGCATCCTCCTCTGAGGCATCCTCGTCCTCGTCTTCATCGGGTTCCAGTTCCTTGACATCCGTCAGCAACTCTTCGCCTTTGGCGAGGCGGCGTTTATTCTCCATTGCCAGCAAGCTCGCGTCGGATGCTTTCTTCTCCGCAAGCCGGGTTTTCTCATTCAATGATATATGGGTCTTGCTCCGGTTTTCCTCCATTCGCTTGATCTGTGCGAGGCGAAACTGGTAATCGGGTTCGTTCAGAATACGGGCCGCGTGGCGCGTCTCGAGCTCCTTGATGTAAGGGGAAATGGCACCTGTTTTCTGGTGCAATACCGGCCGGATGGTATCCCACAGGAGGGCCTCTTCCAGCGAGTCTTCACCTATTTCGGTCAGGTCGAACATGGGAGGCAACTGGACATCGGGAATAATTCCCTGGTGCTGGGTGCTCTCACCGGAAATACGGTAAAACTTCGCCTGGGTGATCTTCAGTTGACCCTTCTGCACCGGTAGCAGGGTCTGGACGGTGCCCTTGCCGAAGGTCTGGCCCCCGATCACTATGCCGCGCTGGTAGTCCTGGATGGCACCGGCAAAAATTTCTGATGCCGAGGCGCTCAGACGATTGACGAGCACTGCGAGTGGGCCGTCATAGGCGATTTCCGGATCCGAATCGGTGAAGATTTTTACCCGGCCCTGCGCGTTGCGCACCTGCACGGTCGCGCCGGTTTTGATAAATAGTCCGGTGAGCGCGTTTGCCTCATTCAGCGACCCGCCACCGTTGTTGCGCAGGTCGATGATGACCCCGTCGACCTTCTCCTTTTTCAGTTCCTGAAGCAACTTGCGCACGTCGCGGGTGGTGCTCTTGTAGTTCGGGTCGCCCGCCTGGTACGCCTCGAAATCCGCGTAGAAGGTGGGGATTTCGATCACCCCAAACCTGTTACGTGCATTTTCCGGCCCGATTTCAATGATTTTTTTCTTGGGAGCCTGTTCTTCCAGTTGCACCCGATTGCGTACAATCGCGACCTCGGTGGTTTGCTCATCACTTTCCGCGTCCTTGGGGATGACCTCCAGGCGCACCCTGGTTCCTTTGGGGCCGCGAATCAGGTCAACGACCTCATCCAGCCGCCAGCCTATTACGTCGACCATCTCGCCGTCTTCCTGGGCTACCCCGATAATGCGGTCGGTGGGGTGTAGCTGCTTGGTCAGGTCGGCCGGCCCGCCCGGTACCAGGCGCACCACCTTGGTGTATTCCTGGTCCAACTGCAGCACCGCCCCGATATGTTGATGTTGAAGTTTTCGGAGCGGCGGGGCGCGAAGTATTCGGTATGCGGGTCGTAACTCTGGGCTACGACATTCATGTAGATCTGGAATGCGTCCTCGATGCGGGTCTGGTTCAGGCGCTTGAGCTGATTCCGATAGCGCTTCAGCAGTAATTCCTGGATCTCGTCTTCGGGCTTTTCCGTTAGCCGCAAATTCAGGATTGCACTTTTCAGGCGTTTGCGCCAGATATCATCAAGCTCGCCGCTGGTGGTCACCCAGGGCGCTTCGCTGCGATCCGCTGCGAGCGATTCATCGACACTAAAATCAATATCATCCAGGCCGTCTTCAACGTCGGCGATCAGCTGATTCAGGCGCTTTTCGACCTGCCCTTGGAAGCGGCTGAAAATCCGGAATGCCACCGTAAGGTCTCCCCTGTTGAGGGCGTTATCAAGGGAATAGCGGTGTCTGTCAAACGAATCGACATCACCCTGCAGCAAGTAAATCCGCTGTGGATCCAGTTCTGCGAGATACCTGTCAAAAAGTTTGCTGGAAAATTCGTTGTCGATACTTATATAACGATAATGATTCAGTTTGAGCTGGTTTACGATTTCGATGCTGGTCTGGCGCAGGCCCGGATTGGTTTCGAAGGACGCCACCGCATTAGCCTGGGATATCGCAAGTACAAGTAGCGCGAGTATCGCCAGCGGAGCAGAGAACAATTTTGTATTCAAGGTAAATATAACCATATTTGAGGTTCCAGTAGAGCTTGTGCTCGCGCTACAATAGCGCCACCGCACGCCCCCGTACAGCGTTAAGCTCGCTGTGGGCTTGTAATCCTATGGACTGTCGCTCGTGTGCTGAGTTCCTCCACCGCAATTTTCAGCAAACCAAAGATGCCTGCGAGTCAGCGTTACAGCCACTAATCCGGCCAGTGCCGAAGGTGATGCAGCTCCATTTATCGATATTTTGCACAAACTTAGTTTAGGAAACAAATTTATGGCCCGTTTTATTTCTTTATCAATATTGTTATTGGCATTTGGGTTGACCGGCTGTGACACGCAGCCGGATTCAAAAGGGGAGGCCGGACAGGAAGACTCGAGCACCGGTTTGGAGACTGATTCTCAAAAACTGAGCTACGGGCTGGGTATGAATATCGGTTTTGGCATGGCACAGCAGGGAATACCGGATCTTGACAGCGTGGCACTGGCAGAAGGCATTAGTGATGCGCTCAACGGCATCGAGCCACGGGTAACCCAGGAAGAGCTGCAGCTGGTGATCACCCGAGTCCGCGAAAAGGAAATGGCCAAAATGGCCGCGCTGACTGAGGAGAATGCCAGGCAAGGCGCTATTTTCATGGCCGAAAATGGCAAACGCGAGGGAGTGATCAGTACCGAATCCGGACTCCAGTATGAAGTGATCAGTTCCGGTGAGGGCGAGTCCCCCACCGCCGAGAGCGTGGTCAAAACCCACTACCGCGGCACCCTGATCGATGGTAGCGAATTCGATAGCTCGCTGGATGGCGAGCCGGCGGAGTTTGCCCTCAACCGGGTGATCCCCGGCTGGACCGAAGCGTTACAACTAATGAAGGTCGGTGACAAGTGGAAGTTGTTCCTGCCAGCGGATCTCGCCTATGGCCCGCAGAGCCCCGGGCCCGGTATTCCGCCGAACTCCACCCTGATATTCGAGATCGAATTGCTGGAAGTGGTCAAACTCGACGAGGAACAGCTTTCCAGCGAAGAAATCGATAGTGAAAGTGCTGAAAAAACAGATGGATAGCTAGTTAACTTGAAGTAAATTCTTGTTATGGATGAGGTCCGACTGAATCAGGGCTTGCTGGATTTCCTGCAAGCATCACCGACGCCGTTTCATGCCACGCGGCAGATCGCCGGGGCATTGGAGGCGAGGGGCTATGTGCGTCTCCAGGAAACCGATGCGTGGACTGTAGAGAGTGGCGGCAGCTACTACGTCACGCGTAATGAGTCTTCGATCATCGCGTTTCGAATGGGTCACGCGCCGCTGGCTCAGGCGGGTTTGCGCATGATCGGCGCCCACACCGACAGCCCGTGCCTGAAGGTCAAACCGAATCCGGAGATTATCACTGGCGGCTATCAGCAGCTCGGTGTCGAGGTGTACGGTGGGGCGTTGCTGAACCCCTGGTTTGACCGTGACCTGTCGTTGGCCGGGCGGGTAACCTATCTCGACGGCGGTGGCGAAGTGTGCAACGCGCTGATTAATTTCGAGCGCCCGGTTGCCGTGATCCCCAGCCTGGCGATACATCTCGACCGTGAAGCGAATAACAATCGCACCGTCAATCCGCAGACCGACATGCCACCGCTGCTGGGGCTGGGCGAAGCCGAGCTTGAGTTCGATTTTCGCGACCTGCTGGCGCAGCAATGTGCCGCCCAGGGCGTTTCGGTAGAACGGGTGCTCGACTACGACCTGTTTTGTTACGACACCCAGCCCCCCGATATTATTGGCCTGAACAGCGAATTCATCTCCTCCGCGCGGCTCGACAATCTGTTGAGCTGTTATATCGGGGCGGCGGCACTGCTGGATTCCGATGCCGAGTTACCGGCGCTGCTGGTGTGTAACGATCACGAAGAAGTCGGCAGCGGTTCTGCCGCCGGCGCGCAGGGTAACTTCCTGAAATCGATGCTCCGGCGGGTGTGTGGCGGCGATGAGAACTATGGGCGCGCGATGAGTCGCTCGATGCTGGTATCGGTGGACAATGCCCACGGCATTCATCCAAATTATCGTGACAAATACGATGAAAACCACGGCCCGCTGCTAAACCAGGGTCCAGTAATCAAAATCAACGCCAGGCAGCGTTACGCCACCAATAGTGAAACCAGCGCCCTGTTCCGGCTGATTTGCGAGGAAGCGGACGTGCCGGTGCAGAGCTTTGTCGTACGCAGTGACATGGCCTGCGGCTCCACGATAGGCCCCATCACCGCCGCGGAATTAGGCGTCGCGACCCTCGACCTTGGCGTACCGACCTTCGCTATGCATTCCAGCCGCGAGCTGGCGGGTGCGCGCGACCCCTTCTACCTGTATCGCGCGTTGCAGCAATTCTGCAATCAGGAAATCCTGGCGGGCAATGGCTGGTTATGATTCGGCGGGTATAACTACAGGGTGAATAGAAGCGCCGTCCTTGTTTTACGTAACCAGTGGCGCCGTGATGAAAGACTTTAACTGGATATACGAGCATGCGCTGGCGCGCAAGGGAGACCAGCAAGCCCTGGAGGCGCTGTTGCCTGTAGCGAAAACAAGCGCGCAATTGGCGGTGCTTGGCGATGACCGCTACCTGTCCGCGATGTCACTGCGCATTTTCCGGGCGGGTCTGAAGCACTCGATGGTCGATGCCCGCTGGCCGGCTTTCGAGGAAGTGTTCTTCGGTTTCAACCCGGCGAAGCTGGTGTTGCTCAGTGACGAAGCGCTGGAGCGCACATTGCACGATGAACGCCTGATTCGTCATTGGGGCAAGATAAAATCGATCCGCAGCAACGCCCGGATGATCAGCGAACTCTCCAACCAGCATGGCGGATTTGGCCGCTTCCTGGCGAATTGGCCCGGTGAAGATATTGTCGGGCTGTGGCAACTACTCGCCAAACAGGGACAGCAACTGGGCGGCAAATCGGCGCCGTATTTTCTGCGCATGGTGGGCAAGGACACCTTTTTACTGACCGGTGACGTAATCGCCGCACTCGTTGCGCAGGGTATCGTCGATAGAAAGGTCACCAGTAAAGCCGAGCTTAAAGCGGTGCAGGATGCGTTCAATCAATGGCAAATGCAGAGCGGCAGGCCACTGTGCCAAATCAGCCGCCTGCTTGCATTTGCTGTGGACTAGTCGGCACCTAGAAGAGTTTCGAAAAATTCTATGGATAAATAACCGCGCCGCTTGACCTTGTGCCGGATGGCCCCTAAAATTCGCGCCTCTTTCGGGGCTTGTCCCGAAATGACAGTTTCGCCGGGCGCGCGCTCCCGTGCACCGGAATTGTCCCCTTCGTCTAGTGGCCTAGGACACTGCCCTTTCACGGCGGTAACAGGGGTTCGAACCCCCTAGGGGACGCCATACAGGCTACCGCCAGGTAGCATCAGCAATAAGGGTGGCTTGGCTGCCCTTTTTTGTGACCGCCATTTATGGGCCCGTCATCAACCGCTCCGGGTCGTGTATCGATTATTTCTATCGTTATTCGGAGCGTTGCTCTACCCAATTAAAGGCTGTTCACGCTGCGCGGGTGCGGGTGGCAACCTGGCCTGGTGAGCGCGCAGTGCGCGCAAAGTGCGGTAGCACGGATCAGATCTTGACGGCCCAAATGTTGCCGGTGCTACATTTTGGGGCGTAAACTGCGGCCCGTAAAACACGGGAAACGGCCTATTTACGGGGAAATTTGCGAGACCGGGCCCAGTGCCGCGGGCCCAGGGACCCTTCTGCACCATTTCGGAACACAAGCGATCGAAAAAGGACCCAAGATGGGGCGGTTGCCATCGCCAGGGCTCCCGCCTCACGCGGTATCCTTCTGTTTTAACGCGGTAAAATTAAATTGGCACGAATGGTGCACGGGCTGCCCCGCTAGCTCAATTTTCGACCGGCCGATAGGAGCCAGGCTAGCGCCAAAACGATTCGAGGATTAGGAGAGGACTTCAAAAAATGAATACATTACGGAATAGCATCTTGGCAGCGACGACAGGTCTCGCATTAGCGGCGCCTGCCGCGTTTGCCGACACTGGTTTTCAACTCAGCGATAAGCTGAGCGTAACCGGCTTTTTGGATATGTCGATGGTAACCGTCGATCCGGACAATGGCGACTCAACGCAATCGACAGGGGTCGATCAGTTTGAAATCGACTTTCTCTTCAACACCGGAGAAGGGCTGAGTGCACAGGTTGATCTCGAGTACCAGGACAACGGTAGCGGCGAAGAGGTTGATATCGAGCAGGCCTTTATCGCGTACCAGGCCACCGATGAGTTCAGTGTCAAGGCGGGACGCTTCCTGAGCTACTCCGGTTGGGAAACGGAAGAGCCCACGGGATTGTACCAGTACTCGGGCGCCGGCTATGCCGCATATTTCTATGGTGGTTACCAGCAGGGCGTGTCCGGCCTGTACGCGACGAGCTCCTTTGATCTGGGCCTGTCTCTGGTTAGCGATCTGGGTGACCTCGAAGGTGAGGCGCGCGATACCGAGGAGCTGGCTGTTGAGGCCATGGTTGCCATTCATCCCATCGATGCCTGGACGCTGAAGGCGTTTTACATGGTGGACGAGCTTTCAGGGACGTCTGAGGATACGGAACTGGTCAATATCTGGACCAGCTACGCTATTGGTTCACTGACCCTGGCCGCCGAATACAACACTTCCGAGAACGCGCCTGCCGCGGTGAGCTTTGCCGGTTTAAATGCAGAGGCTGACGGCTATCTGCTGATGGCAAACTACGGCTGGGACAAGTATGGCGTTACCCTGCGTTACCACGACTGGGAGGTTGAAGATTCTGCTGGTGTGACCATGGAAGAGATCAACGGGGCAACCTTTGCGCTGAGCTACGCGGTTAACGATAACCTGCTGATGGTTACAGAGTTCCGCTCGGATGAAGATGATCTCACGGGTGCCGACTGGAATACCTATGCGGTAGAAGCCCTGTTTACTTTCTAGGCGTCGGATCATTTCGCAACTCCCTGCAGAGGCGCCGGAGCTACACGACCTGGCGCCTCTGCCTACCCGCTACGCAAAAGATCGAAGTTTTGAAAGGGTGCCTGCAGGGGGACTTGAGCATGCTCCGCAAGCTTTACTACGCCTGACGGCCCGGTTCGTAAACTCTCTATACTTAAAAGGAAAAAAACATGAACGTTAAAAACCTTATTGCCGGCGTGGCAATTGCCGCCGGCGCATCAGTCATGAGCGTGGCTGCCCTGGCTGCCGATACCATCAAGGTCGGTGTTTTGCACTCGCTGTCAGGCACCATGGCAATCAGTGAAACGACGCTGAAAGATACCGTTCTGATGATGATCGAAGAACAAAACGCCAAGGGCGGACTGCTGGGCAAAAAGCTGGAAGCCGTGGTAGTCGATCCGGCGTCCAACTGGCCGTTATTCGCTGAGAAGACCCGTGAGTTGTTGACCAAGGAAAATGTCGATGTGATTTTCGGCTGCTGGACGTCGGTGTCGCGTAAATCGGTATTGCCGGTTATCGAGGAACTCAACGGGCTGATGTTCTACCCCGTCCAGTACGAGGGTGAAGAGTCCTCCAAGAACGTGTTCTACACAGGCGCAGCGCCGAACCAGCAGGCCATTCCTGCGGTTGATTACCTGATGGAAGAATTCGAGATCGAGCGTTGGGTACTGGCAGGAACGGATTACGTATATCCGCGTACCACCAACAAGATTCTTGAGGCGTACCTGAAGTCCAAGGGTGTGGCCGATGGAGATATCATGATCAACTACACTCCGTTCGGTCATTCCGACTGGCAGGGTATTGTCTCCAGCATCAAGAAGTTCGGCAGTGAAGGCAAGGCTACCGCGGTGGTATCTACGGTAAACGGCGACGCCAACATTCCCTTCTACAAGGAGCTGGGAAATCAGGGTATCTCTGCAGAAGATATTCCAGTGGTTGCGTTCTCGGTGGGTGAGGAAGAGCTTTCCGGGTTTGATACAGGTCCCCTGGTCGGTCACCTGGCGGCATGGAATTACTTCCAGTCCGCAGAATCCGATGCGAACGAAGAGTTTATCGCCAAGTGGAAGACCTTCATCAAGGACGACAAGCGCGTAACCAACGATCCGATGGAGGCGACCTATATTGGCTTTAAGGCCTGGGCAAAAGCCGTTGAGAAAGCCGGTTCCACAGAGGTGGATAAAGTCCGAGCCGCCCTGTATGGCATCAAAGTGCCTAACCTGACGGGTGGCGTCGCCGAAGTGCTGCCAAACCACCATTTCACCAAGCCGGTACTGATTGGCGAAATCCAGGAAGACGGGCAGTTTGAAATTGTCTCGCAAACGGCGGAGGTTCCCGGTGACGCATGGACTGACCATCTGGCGGAAAGCGCCAAGATCGCTGCCGACTGGCAGGACCCCAAAATCATGTGCGGTAACTACAATACCGAAACCAAGACCTGTTCCGGCCAGAACTTTTAGATCCAATTAGTGCAGCACCTCTCCCTTAAACGGGAGAGGTGCCTGTAAGCGTAACACCTCCTTTCCAATGCCACCTGGCTCGGGTCCTCTGTGGCCCGAGTTTTTTGTGAACGCTTGATATCGAAACTATTTCCATTTTGAAGGGGAATGCCTGTGTCATGGTCTAGAACGGGGTTGATGGTTGTGTTGCTGTTCACCGGTCTCTTCATGTCCGCGTCCTATGGGGAGGAAGGACCAGCACCTATCGCGGACCCATCGGAGCCTGCTGCGAAGTCGGTTTACGAGATACTGCAAGCGCTGCCGAAAGCCAGTTTCAAGCAAAAGGCGGTCATTATCGCAGAACTGGAGCAGAGCGCAGTAACGGAGGCCGTTCGTGCCCTTGAAATGTTGCTGGCAAGCGAGCTGTACTACGACAAGGCGACGCAGCAGCAGTTGTACCGGGTCTCCAAAGACGAACAAGGCGAAAGGTCTATAGAAAGCCTGCGCCCCGCGGATTTGTCACCCGTCGTCGTGACTGACATCGACGAGAAAAGTCTCCGTAAGATTCGCACCAATAACAGGTTGCGCAAAGCGCTGCGAGCAGCAGTCGCCCGCGCCAAGCTGTTTACCGGATCAGAGAGCGTGCGCCTCGACGCGATTACATCGATGCTGGGCAGTATGGATCGTTCCACCGCCGAGTTGATCGAAAAAGCCCGCACCACCGAAGAATCAGAGGACGTCGCTGAAATTATGGTTATGGCGCTTGCCATGTACCAGCTCGAAAGCGGTACCAGCGAACAAAAAATCGATGCGATGTCTGCGCTGGAGGGACGTCTGGAAGCACCGGTCAGGGCGGCGATCAGCAAGACTCAGGCGACGGCAGAAGACGCAGCCGTGGTAAAAGCGGCGGAAAAAGCACTGCGCACTACGGAGCAGAGAGTCACATTTTTCGGTTTCCTGGAAAAGCTGTTCTTTGGCCTGAGCCTCGGTTCAGTGCTGCTGCTGGCCGCCATCGGTCTGGCAATCACCTTTGGTGTCATGGGGGTTATTAACATGGCCCATGGCGAAATGATCATGCTGGGCGCATATACCACCTACGTGGTGCAATTGCTGATGCCCAATCACCTGGAGTATTCCATACTCGTCGCCATTCCCGCCGCATTCATGGTCTCCGGGCTGGTCGGGGTAGCGATTGAGCAGGGTATTATTCGCTTCCTGCATGGCCGGCCGCTGGAGACGCTGCTGGCAACCTTTGGCCTCAGCCTGATTCTGCAACAAACGGTGAGGACCATCTTCACGCCATTGAACCGGCAAGTGTCCACACCGGAGTGGATGAGCGGCTCACTGGATATTAACCCGGTGCTCTCGCTGACCTACAACCGGTTGTATATTCTGGCGTTCTCGTTGCTGGTGTTTGGTGTTTTGATATATGTCTTCAAGAATACCAACCTGGGTTTAAACGTGCGGGCGGTATCGCAAAACCGGGATATGGCAAAGGCCATGGGGGTTAAAACCCAGTGGGTGGATGCGATGACCTTCGGCCTCGGGTCCGGTGTCGCCGGTGTAGCGGGCGTGGCGTTGAGCCAGCTGACCAACGTCGGGCCCAACCTGGGACAGTCCTATATCATTGATTCGTTTATGGTGGTGGTATTTGGCGGGGTAGGTAATTTGCTGGGTACGCTGGTAGGTGCATTTTCCCTCGGCGTTACCAACAAGTTCCTGGAGCCGGTCACCGGCGCGGTGCTGGCCAATATCCTGGTGCTGGTGTTTATTATCCTGTTTATCCAGAAACGACCGAAAGGCCTGTTTCCGCAGAAAGGGAGAGCGGCCGAATGAATGCCGTGACCCGGATCCTGACCAATATCCGGTTTCGTCGCCAGAGTACTACCGTGGTGGTCGCGGTCCTGTTTGTGACGACGCTCTACGCATCGGCGTGTAACCTGCTGCTGCCGCAGGACTCACTGTTTTACGTAAGTACCTACACCATCACCCTGATGGGTAAATACCTGTGCTATGCGCTGCTGGCGTTATCCGTGGATGTGATCTGGGGTTACTGTGGCGTGTTGAGCCTGGGTCACGGTGCATTTTTCGCCCTGGGCGGCTACGGGATGGGCATGTACCTGATGCGCCAGATCGGCGATCGCGGCGTGTATGGCAACCCGGAACTGCCGGATTTTATGGTGTTCCTGAACTGGGATACGCTGCCGTGGTACTGGTTTGGCATGGATCAGTTCTGGTTCGCGATGCTGATGGCCGTCATGGTGCCCGGGTTGCTGGCGTTCTGCTTCGGATGGCTGGCGTTTCGCTCCAGGGTGACGGGGGTATACCTGTCGATCATGACCCAGGCACTAACCTATGCCCTGATGCTGGGTTTCTTTCGCAACGAAATGGGCTTTGGCGGCAACAACGGCTTGACCGATTTTAAGGAGCTGGCGGGTTTTGATTTGCAGTCGGATGCTACTCGCGTGGGCCTGTTCGCGATTACGGCGACCCTGCTGGCCGTCAGCTTCCTGTTGAGTCGCTTCATCATGGACTCGCGATTTGGCAGGGTAATACTGGCGATTCGGGATCAGGAAGCACGCTCGAGGTTTGTGGGCTACCGCACCGAATCCTACAAGGTCTGGCTGTTTGTCTATTCGGCCGCATTGGCCGCGGTAGCCGGTATCCTGTATGTGCCGCAGGTGGG
>CAMYKE010000024.1:0-12704 GCA_947258895.1 uncultured Pseudomonadales bacterium
CTTCGATGTCCTGTTTGACTGCTGCCAGGTCCAGCTTCCTGAACTCATCCGCATAGCTAAAATCCTCACCCAACGGACTGGATTTTGGAGCATGCTGGTGCAGGATATTGAGGTTAAGTTGGTTTGGCCACCAGTCTTTGTTGACGGTACCACCGCTCCCTGTTCGGGTATTGGCTCCATGCATTACCGGGCACCTGCCGGTGTTGTTTGCCTGTTGCGTTGTCATCTGTCTACTCCGTTATTTTCATAATTACGATCTGTGGGTTAGCTGAGCTTTGATTGCCCTGCGGCCCTATCGTTCAACACGCCGAAATTCGATCCCGGGACCACTAATTACTGTATCTGGTTTAAGGGGAGGTTTAAGGGGACGGAGGGAATTAATGGTAGCCAGTTGTTACCGGGATGGCGCGAAGTTTGTTGACGGTTGGTTAACAGATAATCCCTCCGTCCCCTTTTTCTTTCCTTTTTCTTTTTAGGGCCTGAAATTACGCCAGCTGCCCAGGCCGCTGATATCTTTCGCATCCTCAAGTCCACAGGGCTCGCAGATAAAGCTGTTCACCCAGCTGCCATCTGCCAGTTCGACGGATCCGATACCCAGTGGGGGAGGGATCTGCAGCATGAATTCGCCAAAGCGTGCCACCGGTACTTGCCAGACTTCAACCTCGATCGCTTGGCCAGTTTCGGCACCTACGCGCGCCAGGCCGGGGCGGTGCGGTGGACCGCCCGCTAGCGCATACAGACGGTAAGCCCGGGAGGTGGTCGTGGACTCGCTCAATGTGGCGCCCAGTGCCGTGAGCTGTCCATTCAATGGCATCCCCGACAGGTGTGCTCCGCACACCGCGATCGGCATGCATTGCCCGGTTATTTCCGCGCTGGCCGCCGCCGGCTCGCCGCGAAACATCCTCGCATAGGCGAGTAATCGCCTGTCGGACAGCGCCGGCCCGGCGATCGTTACCCCGAAGGGCAGTCCCTCGTCTGTAAATCCCGCTGGCACCGCCACGGCGGCAAGATCCAGCAAGTTCATAAAGTTAGTGTAATAACCCAGATTCGAATTGAGCGTTATGGGCTCCGCTAACACCTCGTCGACACGGTAAATCGTGCCTGCCGTGGGAGTGAACAGAAAGTCGACCTCCTGTAACGCCTCCGCACACTGGCGCTGCAACGCAGCGCGTCGATACTCGGCTTTAAACGCCTCCACAGCGGTATGGCTTGTCGCCGGCTCGATGATAGCCCTGATCGTCGGGTGCAGGGTATCGGGATCGGATAGCATCAGCTGTTCGATCGCCGCATAGCGCTCCGCCACCCAGGGACCTTCGTACAGCAAGCGGGCGCATTCCAGAAATGGCGCAAAATCGATGCGCTGCAGCGTACCGCCGCGGGCCTGCAGTTGCTCGATGGCCCGCTCAAACAGCTGCTGATAGCCGGCGTTGCCAAAGAAAGCCAGCTGCTCCTGCTGCGGAACCGCAAAGGTAAAGGCGTCCTCTGCCGGGCTGTCGTCCATGGCTTCCGCCCTGGCGTAGCAATCGTCCCTGTCGTAGTCGGCGGTCAATTCCAGCAGGAGCTCGCTATCCGCTACCTCGTTGGCAAATAGGGTCACGCAATCCAGGGTGCGGCATGCCGGGACCAGCCCCGAGGTGCTCAATAGCCCCTTGCTGGGTTTCACGCCAAACAGATTATTGAAGGCGGCGGGCACCCGGCCCGAGCCGGCGGTATCGGTACCCAGGGAAAAACTGACCAGGCCTTTGCCGACTGCGACCGCAGAACCCGAACTCGAGCCACCCGAGATGTAGTCCGGGTCAATGCTGTTCCTGCACACGCCGAAAGGTTCCGGCGAGCGCACACCGACCAGTCCGGTGGCAAATTGATCCAGGTTGGTTTTGCCGATGGGAATCGCGCCTGCCTCCAGCAACAGGTTCACCACGTAGGCGGAACGATCGGGCAGGTAGCGGTATGCCGGACATCCCGCGGTGGTCGGCACGCCCGCCAGATCGAGATTGTCCTTGATGGCAAAGGGTATCCCGTAGAGCGGCAGATCATCGACTGATTTTCCGCGCAGCCGATCGAGCCAGGGCTGCAGCTCGGCCGGCGTCAGCCGGTGAGTCCAGATATTCCAGCTTTCACATGCATCCGCGCGGGCCCAAATTTGGCTAACCAGCTCCTCGGGCGTTAGCCGGGCGGAGGCATAGGCCTCCCGCAACAGGGAAATAGTAAGTTTCTCGGGGATATTCATTCGACCACCAGTACCATTAATCGTTGACCTGCCTGCACCTGCGCGCCTGCATTGACCGCAATGCTTGTTACAACACCGGCTTCGGGAGCCTGTACTTCGATCTCCATTTTCATGGACTCCAGCACCAGCAGGGTCTCGCCGGCAATCACCCGCTGTCCTTCCGCGACCAGCACCTGCCACACGCTACCCGCCAGATGACCCTCGATGGCAATGCCGTTCTCCGGCAGGTCGGGCGCAGCCGAGAGCGTTTCCCTGTCGCTATACTCGGATGCAAAGTTCAGCTGCCCGGATTCTACCCAGCGCTGCAATTCCTCGGCGAAGGCGGCTTCGCGATGCGCATCAAATTCCGCGATGCTCTCCGCCTGTTCGGAGAGAAATGCATGGTATTCTCGCAGATTGAAGCGCGAGGTTTCTGTACGCAGTCGATACTGTCCCTTGGGAAAATCCGCTCTGATTTGCAGCAGCTCTTCGGCGCTAACCTCGTAAAAGCGAATTTGATCAAAAAAACGCAGTAACCAGGGCTTGTCGAAATCTGCCGTGCGTCGATAACGGTTCCACATTTGTAAGGTACGGCCGACAAACTGATACCCGCCCGGTCCCTCCATGCCATACACGCACAGATAGGAACCGCCGATCCCCACGGAATTCTCCGCGGTCCAGGTTCGCGCCGGGTTATATTTGGTCGTCACCAGCCGGTGCCGTGGGTCGAGGGGCGTGGCAACCGGCGCGCCCAGATACACGTCGCCCAGTCCCATCACCACATAGCTCGCGTTGAACACGATGTCCTTTACCTGCCGTACCGAATCCAGGCCATTGATGCGACGGATAAATTCAATGTTGTCGGGACACCAGGGCGCGTCTTTACGGACCGACTGCTGGTATTTTTCCACCGCCTCGCGGCAGGCCGCGTCATCCCAACTCAGCGGCAGATGCACAATCCGGGATTCAAGGTCCAGGTCTTCCAGGTGGGAAAGCGCCGCCTCCGCCACCTGCAGATGATCCAGCAGTTTGGAAACTGCCAGGCGCTGGCTGTCATAATGAATCTGCAGGGAGCGAATGCCCGGTGTGAGTTCCCGACGACCTCCGGATTCCCATCCACACCCTGTTGCCTATGCAGGACGGTGTTGTCAGGTGGCGAAATTTCCGCGGGGCAGGGCTTATGCGACAGAGATGCCAGATTGCGATTTTGCTGGTTTTCAAGCCGCACCGCTGTAGCCAGGCTAACCGGTAGAAAATGCACCGTGTCGCCGGCTTTCAGTTGACCCAGTTTCCACAGATCCGCGGTGATCACCGTGGCGGGACAGACGAAGCCGCCGAGACTGGGGCCGTCCGGCCCGAGAATTACCGGCATGTCACCGGTGAAATCAACGCTGCCAATCGCATAGGCGTTGTCGTGGATATTGGAAGGGTGCATGCCCGCCTCACCGCCGTCGGTTCGCGCCCACTCGGGTTTCGGGCCGATCAGGCGGACACCGGTGCGGCTGGAGTTATAATGGACTTCCCAGTTCGCCGCAAAAAACGTTTCTGCGTCCTGGGCAGTCAAAAATTCAGGCGCAGCGTGGGGGCCGTAAATCACCCGCAGCTGCCATTCGTTGCCAATCTCGGGTAGTAGCTCTGGCGGCAGTGCCTGGTAGCTGACGCTACCTGCGTCGCCTATCTGCAATACGTCACCGGGCCGTAGTGCCCGGCCCTGGTGGCCGCCAAAGCGCCCAAGCGTGAAGGTCGACTTGCTGCCCAGGTAGTCGGGGCAGTAGATGCCGCCGGCTACCGCAAGGTAGGCGCGCGCGCCGGCACCTGGCGCTTTACCAATCCTCAGGCGATCGCCGCCGCGAACCTCGAACGGCTGGTAATAGTCGATGGCGCGTTCCGTGCCATCCTGCTGCACCACCAAGGCGGGCAAATTTGCTCCGCACAGTACCAGCTGGCACGAAACGTTAAACAGCAGTGTCGGTCCCGTCAGCGTGACTTCGATGCCCGCGGCATGCTCTTCATTTCCCAGCAGTCGGTTTGCCAGGCGAAACGAATAGCTGTCGAAAGGGCCGGAAGGAGGCACTCCGACATCCCAAAAACCGGTCCTCCCCGGCCAGTCCTGGACGGTGCTCATCGTGCCTGCCGTGATCACCTCGAGGGTTCGCGCCCGGTACGGCAGTTCGTTCAGGTAACGGGTATACATTTCACCCTTGATGAACAGCGGGTCGTGCAAAACCTTGCGGACATAATCCAGGTTCGTCTGGATGCCGTATACTTCTGTCTCGTCCAGTACCTTGCCGAGCCGCGCGATCGCCCGCTCCCGGTTATCGTCGGTGACAATTATTTTCGCCAGCATGGGATCGAAGAAGGGAGAAACTTCCACGCCAGCCTCTATCCAGTGATCGATCCGGAGGTGGTCCGTGTCATCCGCCGGCCAATGCAAGTGGCTGATCAAACCGGCGCATGGCTGGAATGATTTGGCCGGATCCTCCGCGTACAGGCGCATCTGAATAGAGTGCCCCTTCGGTGTCAGCGTTCGCTGCAGGTCGGAGAGAGATGGCAACTCCAGCGCCCCCAGTAGCACCATCCAGCGCACCAGGTCGACGCCATAGACCTGCTCCGTCACGCCGTGCTCGACCTGTAGCCGAGTGTTGACCTCAAGAAAATAGAACTGCGCCGCGCTGGCGTCATAAATAAACTCGACGGTACCGGCATTGCGATAGTCGACGGCCTGGCACAATCGCACTGCGGTCTGGTGGAGTTCCTGCCTGACGAAGTGCGGCAGATTAGGGGCGGGGGCTTCCTCGACCACCTTTTGATTGCGGCGCTGGGTCGAACAATCGCGCTCGCCGAGGGCGATGACCTCGCCATTCCCGTCGCCGAATACCTGGACTTCAATATGTCGCGCGCGTTCGATGAACTTTTCCAGGAAGACATCGGCGTTGCCAAAATTATTCTGGCTGAGTCGCTGCACCGAGGCAAAACCTGCAGTGAGCTCGTCATCGTTATAACAGAGCTCCATGCCGATGCCCCCGCCGCCAGCGGTACTTTTCAGCATTACCGGATAGCCGATTCGCTGCGCTTCCCGAAGTGCCTCGTCCAGGTTGCCCAATAGGCCGCTACCCGGTAGCAGGGGTACCTGGTTTTTACGGGCTATCTCGCGCGCGCTATGCTTCAAGCCAAAGGCGCGCATTTGTTCGGCGCGCGGGCCGAGAAACGCGATGCCCCGAGCCTCGCAGGCCTCGACAAACTCGGGGTTTTCGCTCAGGAAACCGTAGCCGGGGTGAATCGCCTGCACGTCGTGTAGCGCGCAAATCCGAAACAGCTTTTCCTGGTCCAGGTAGGTTTCGCGGGCCGGGCCTTCACCCAGGCAGATGGCCTGGTCGGCCCGGGAAACATGCAGGGAGTCGCGATCCGCGTCGGAATACACGACCACCGAGCCGATGCCCATCTCGCGCAGGGTTCGAATAATCCTGCAGGCAATGGCGCCACGGTTGGCAATCAGTACTTTGCTAAACATGTCAGCACACTATCGATAGTGCGGGTCGTCCCGCCGAATAGAATTCCACCGAAAGTCGTCTTTCGGTTTATGTACAGCTAATCCCAAATGATCATTTCTATGGGAGTCGGGTTATACGCATTACAGGGATTGTTCAGCTGCGGGCAGTTGGATACCAGTACGATCACGTCCATCGCAGCGCGCATCTCAACGTATTTACCGGCGTCACTGATTCCGTCCTCAAAAGTAAGGCCACCCTCCGGCGTAACCGGCACGTTCATAAAGAAATTGATGTTGTGGGTAATGTCGCGTTTGGTCATGCCGAACTGCTCGTTTTCGGCAACCGCCAGCAGCCAGCTATCCCGGCAGGCATGCATGCATTTCTTCTCCAGGGCATAGCGCACGGTATTACTTTCCGTGGCACAGGCTCCGCCCAATGTATCGTGCCGGCCACAGGTATCGGCCGTGATTTCCAGCATCAGGTTGCCCGCGTTGGACAGCAACCGGGTGCCGGCGGTCAGGTACACGTTGCCCTGCTCACGAATGGTGTCAATCGCACTGTAGCGTTCGCCCGGGTCGGCCAGGCTGTAAAACAGCGTATCCGCCGCCTGATTGCCCTCCAGATCCAGAATGCGCAGGGTTTGACCGGCTGTTAGCGGATGCATCCAGTACTCTCCGGCGGGCACCACTTCGCGATAACTCGCCTGCTCTGTCTTCAGGGTACTTTCTTTAATCATCGCTCCCGACTCACTCCGTTACCGGCCGCCACACCCCAGTTGGTAAATATGGTTGTTCATGAACCCACGTTCGTTTTCCGGCCGGGATATCCTGCACGGGTCGTCAGGCGCTACCGGATCAGCCATATGGATCTCATAAGCGACCGGTTTTTTGGGATAACTGGATGCCGGATTCAGCGGATGCGGGCAGGTGTGCAGTAACACCAGCGTATCCATTTCAAAGCGCAGCTCGATGGCATCGCCGGGCTTTGAGTTTTCTTTGACAAAGTTGAGATTACCGGCAGCGTCCGTCTGTACCTTGCTGAACAGGTTGAGATTGGCCGCAAGATCTTTCCTGCCCAGGCCATATTTTGCGGCCTCGACCAGAAAACTGTCATGCCCGCTGAGCGTCCAGTCATTGCGGTACTCCTGGTAGGAATGTTTCCCCCACCGGGCCTCTACCATCTTGCGGGTCATCGAACCGCACACGGTGTCGTGCCAGCCCACATCATCCGCAATAATGGAACAGAAAATGCGTCCCATATCCGAATACAGGCAATGGCCCCGGGTCAGCTTAAAGGTATGCTGGCATTTCAGGGTGTCGGGGGCGTTGTAACGTTCCAGCAGGTTTTTCGGATTGTAGAACAGCATGCCGACGTTAGCGCCACCTTGCTGGTCAACCACCCGAATTGTGGTGCCTCGCTGCATGGTCAGGGACCAGTGCGCGCCGCCCGGGAGTTGATCGCTGTAGAGTGGAGAACGGCTCATAATATCCTCGGTGTCTATACGGCTTCCAGGTTTGGACTTTCGGTATCTGTGGCAGGTGTTTCGTCGGGTCCGTGCGGGTTCGAATTATCGATAGCTTCGTCAATTTGTTGCAGGGTCGACTCGTCACAGGTACCAACGGGAATGTCATAGGTGATCTTGGCGCCGTAACTGTCCGGGTCGTGCGGATCATCGCGCACCTTGTCGAATACCCACAGTCGCGTGCCCAGGTAAAACCCTTCCTTCAGGTCATGGGTAATCATGAAGATGGTAATGCCGGTCTTGCGCCAGAGCTCCTTGATTAGCTGGTGCATATCCGCCCGGATACCGGGATCCAGAGCGCCAAAGGGCTCGTCCAGCAACAGTATCTTGGGATGGTTGATCAGTGATTGTGCGATCGCCAGCCGCTGCTGCATGCCCCCGGACAATTCCGCCGGAAACTTGTCCAGGGCGGCGCTCAACCCCACCGATTTCAGTATCTCCTCGGCTTCCTGCCGTGCCTTGCGCCGGGCTGTTCCAAATAGCCGTCCGGTAATGGGCGCTGCCGGTAATTCCTGCGCAATCATCACATTCTCCAGCGTCGTCAGATGGGGAAACACCGAATATTTTTGAAACACGATACCGCGCTCGGGATCGGGTTCGTCCTTCAGCGGCTTTCCGGATAATAGCATCGCACCTCGCGAGGGCGTTTCGATACCCAGCAACATCTTTAAAAAGGTGGTTTTGCCGCAACCCGAGGTGCCGACGATCGTGATGAATTCACCTTCTTCGACTCGGACATTGACGTTTTCCAGTACGATATTGTTGCCGTATTCCTTCCACAGCCCCTTGGCTTCTATGAAACTCATGCGGCGCTCCCGTCCTTGCTCAGGCCGTGGAACCAGGGGAACGCCCTGATCGACAGCTGCCGCAACAGGTAGTCCATCAGGAACGCGAGCAGGGTGATCCACGCCACGTACGGCAGGATGACGTCCATCGACAGGTAGCGCCTTACCAGGAAAATCCGGTATCCCAGGCCGTCGGTGGCGGCGATCGCTTCCGCCGCGATAAGAAACAGCCAGCTCGCGCCGAGAGACAGGCGCACCGCATCCAGCAACCGGGGCAGCACCTGGGGCAGGACGACCCGCAGTATTACTTGCCAGGTGGAGGCCCCCAGGGTCTGCGCCTTGATGAGTTGCTCGTCGGGAATTTCCAGCACCTTGGCCTGCATCTCCCGCACGATAAAGGGTGCCGTTCCAAACACGATAAGCACAACTTTGGATAACTCGCCCAAACCAAACACGATAAACAGGATGGGTAATACTGCCATCGGCGGAATCAGGGAGATGGCGGTGACGAAGGGCGACAGGTTGGCACGCACGTAGGGGATAACCCCATTCGCAATACCTATGGTCAAGCCGATCAGCGCGCTGATACCGATGCCCCAGGACAGCCTGATCAGGCTCGACAGGGTATCTGCCCAGAGTAAATAGCTTCCGGTCCGCTTGCTGGGCTCAAAGGCCATGCGCTGTATCGCATCACCAAAACTGCTTAACGACGGCAACAGCTTGTCATTGGGATTCTCGGTCAGCCGGATATCCGAGGCGATGGCATAGGCAGCCACGGCGATCAGAAATGGCAACAGGGTGAGGAAGACGGCGGCCACTCTACTCGGCTGTCGGTTCATCAGGCGTTTCATAGGGGCTTGCCTGCGCTGAGAGTATCCGCCAGCACGAAGCCGACGGTTGTCCAATGCATAACGTTACAGCGCGCCGTCTGCGGCCATTTTCATAAAGGTCGGGTCAAAGCGCAGCTTGATATTTCCCTTGTCGCCGACGACTCCGGAGGGGGTTTCGATGCCGATAAATCCGGCGTCTGCCGCGCCTTCACCCAGCAGCCCGTGGTCGAAGGAAAAATTGGCGACATTCATCATAGTGGTTTTCAATGCGCCGCTATTGACGAACTCAACCGCATCCGCGGCATCGAAAAACATCTCGGTAGAGGCCAGTTGGGCATCGTAACCTTCCAGATCCGTGCCGGACGCATCGGCCATGTAACTGCGGGCGCTCAAGCCCATTTCATCATTTTGTGACATGGTCGCCATGATTTCATACCAGGCTCCGGTCAGCGCTTTGCCCAGTTTCGGATTGGCTTGCAGGGTTTCGGTATTGACCACCATCATATC
The DNA here is from genome assembly GCA_947258895.1 of uncultured Pseudomonadales bacterium. The sequence continues at coordinate 9,345 of CAMYKE010000024.1, forward strand.
GATGATTTCGCCGGGAATTTTGCTGGAATCAAACACCTTGTTGCTAGCGGGCATGGCCAGAATTTCAAATACCAGGGGATTCCAGGTGGTAACCGCGGTTACGTCCTTCGTGGAATAGGCCGCCACCATATCGGCGTCCGAGGTGTTTACCACCGTAACATCCTTCTCGGACATTCCCACGCTTTCGAGTGCCCGTGCCAGCAGGTAGTGAGACACACTCAGTTCCACCAGGTTGACGTTTTGGGCTTTAATGTCCTTCAGGCTGTTCTTGTTTTTTAGGATGACGGCATCGTTGCCGTTGGAAAAATCACCTACGATCAGCGCCGTGGAATCCACGCCGCTGGCAGACGGAATGGTCAGCGCATCCATGTTGGTCATCACGCAGCCATCGAATGCCCCTGCGGTAAACTGGTTGATCGACTCGATGTAGTCGTTGATCTGTACCACTTCGATTTCAATACCGTATTTATCGGCCCATTTTTTTACGATTCCCGAATTGTCGCCGTAACCCCAGGGCATCCAGCCAACGTAGATGGACCAGGCGACCCGGAACTTGTCCTTGGCAAATACGGTAGCGGGAGCGGTAAGGCCAAACAGCAGCAATATAGCGATAAGCGAGGACGAGAAAGATCGGAACAGGGAAGAGGGTTGCTTTTTCATGGATCACTCCTGGGTATGGGCGGCCGGTTTTTTTTAAGCGCAAAGGAAATCAGTTGCAGATCTCCCGGGCTTTTATCCCTCCGTGTAACCTCCATACGCAAGAGGTCGAAGACTCTCGGACCAGACACCGCTCTCAGGGTAAGCGGCCGGAACCCTAGTCTTCTGTTTTTACAACAGCATCCAAATACAGTCGGTCACCGCATTTGATTTCGTTCGCAGTCACTCGAGAGACTGCATGAAGCATGCCACATATTTGGAAGATATCCTGATTAATGTACCAGCGTGTGGTCGGCGTGATGCGGCGTCCCGGGCTTTGAGCGCAGGGGGAGCCATCTCTCCATGTAAATCAGTGCGTTATCAACTGTCGCGTCGCGGAGCACCCTGCAAGGACCAATGACCCGGAGCCATATCGTGCTGTTGCGACTATTCGAAGGGTTTGAATTTGTCAGGCAGATGTTGATTTCGAAAGCACTACGATTGAGCGCCGCCCAATTAATGCACCAATATGTATCCTTATAGCGCACCATAGTGGTGCCATAGAGCGGGCTGGCGGTTGCGCGGACCGCGCACCCTTTAGCGTCAGGCTCCGTAAATTTTTGGTGTAAAGGGACGGAATACCAGGTGAATCGTCTCTGCAACGTCCTGCCAGTCAGATTATATTCTGGCTGCTGCCGCTGCGGTTGTGATCCGGCGCACTGAGATGGGCATCGATGAGCTTCATATTGCGCTCGTTGGCCTTGAATGCAAAATCGAATACATCGCCAAGAATCGGGATCGCGCCAACAAAAAGCTCCAGAATTACGTTAACCGACATGCGGGCCAAAACAACGCCGGGCACGCCCAGGCGCACTGCCTGGCCGACGATGTACGTGGACAAGCCCGCTGCCAGCAGGTCGCCAACACCGGGAACCAGCCCGATAATGCCATCCAGCCCGATGCGGAAACCACCCGGCAATCGAATCGAGCTGTCCAGTAACCACGCCAGACGACGTAACCGCGACGCTTCGTCATCGCTCGCAGCCGGGGGCTTATCCGTCACTGTAATGAGTTTCGGTCCGCGCCAGTCATGCGCGGACTACTTCTTCGCGATTATCCAGACTGCATGCACGATACCCGGAATGTAACCCAGGATAGTCAGAAGGATATTCAACCAGAAATGCATGCCAATACCGACCTGCAGGAACACCCCGACCGGTGGTAAAAGGATGGCGAAAATAATGCGTACGATATCCATAGTTACTTTCCTTCCAGAATAAAGGTGACGTGGAGCAGCGCGGGAATTTGCTGCCGGGAATTGCGTGGCCAATAACCTCAAGCCAGTTTGGCGCCCAACGCTTGTTTTCATTGGCAGGGTCGCCGGCGACGCAGGTGTCATACTACCACATCAACGATTCTCGAGACGGTTAAAATCCAGGAGTCCGGCCTGAACAGGGTGCTGTCGCTGCCCCCAGGCATGCAGCCAGTCTGCATAGGCCCAAAAATATTCGGAATTGCGGCGTACTCCGTAGCGGTCTTTTAGTTTGTGATAATCCGCTTCCGATTCCAGGTCACCCACTGCGGAAATAAAATCCGGGAGTTGTTGCTCGGTGACACGCAAAAAACTATTGGGGTAGCTGCCGACAATGCCCGGTATTACGGATAAGGTCTGTTCCCGTGGCAGCAACCTTGCGCGTTCCCGCAGTAAGGATGAAACATTCGTGTGGGCCCGGTTGGGAAGTAGCGTGTAGGGGTGGCTACTGCCTGCGGCATCGACCACCTGCACCAGCGTGATTTCCGGAAGCCAGTCCAGGTGCATCCCCTCGCTCGTCTCCAGTGCGCTCAGGTGATGGCGCCCCCGCGGTCGCTGCGCGATGTCCGCGCCCAGTGCCGAGATTAATTTATCGAATAATTCGGATTTGTGATCGTTGCTCTGGTAATTCAGCAGGTTTCGATCCAGGGGTGCCTTTTGCAGGACTTTCAGGTAGTCCGTGACTTCATCCTCGGCGCCGCGATACCAGCTGAGAAACTCCTTTTCTGCGCTCTGCAACGGCAGTAACAGCAGGAAGTTGCTTTCGCCTTCCATGCGCAAAAAGTCCATGTACAGGCGAGTATTGAGCTGGTGTCCCAGATTTCCATACACGTCAAAACCGGCAACCAGCAGATAGTGGATACGTTCCAGCAGGCTGTAGGTGATCACCCATGCCGTTTCCGGCTTGGGGCCGTGCAGGCCGGTTACTACCGTGGCGGAATCAAAGTGCCTGAAGATCGTCAACGCCGCGTTCGGGTTGTGGCCATCGCCATCCCAGATCGCATCGAGCGACACCTCCTTTCCCTCGGGGTAGTGGGTGCGGATAAACTCGACCTTGTCGTCCAGGTGCTTGCGCTGCTTGTCGGCGTAGTTGGTCCATATTTCGATCGGCAGCGCATTGCTCTGGTCTGCCGCGGGCAGTACCAGGTGCTCGATGTTATCCTCGCGTGCGCTGGACGCGTAGAGCATCTGCTCCATATCCGGATCGAGAAAGAATACCCAGAACTGGTCCTCAATCGCGTTAAGGGCGATCTGACCACGACAGACCGGTCCCTTGATGTAGCCCATGATAGTGTACTGTGCCTCATCCAGCATGAAGCTGTAGCGCGACTTCGCCGGCAAGTGCTTGAAGGTCAGGAAGGGATTTGCAGCCTTGACCGGCGTGTAGTCCGGCAGGCCTGGTACGCTGTACT
>CAMYKE010000024.1:12791-13452 GCA_947258895.1 uncultured Pseudomonadales bacterium
GCGTAAACGGTAATAGAAGCTGGCGACCCCGGGAGCATCGAAGGGCCTGCGTGTGGCAATCTCGTCGAGGGGCTGGCCGGGGGGCGTGCGGGAGCGTACCAGTTTGAAAAACCGGCGCCCGGGCTCCGTGTTCGCGTCCAGTTCTGAAAAGTACAGGTTGGCGAGGTGAAGGTGCTCGTAGAGGTACCGCGAGACCAACTGCGCCTTGTTGTCAGCCCGGTTGAAGAAGGTTTCCCAGCGTGCGATCAGCTCAAGATATTCCCTGGCCAGGGGAGGGCGCCGGGCGGCGGGGGCACCTGCCGCAACCCAATCCCGGACGGTGCGGAATGACTGCTTGTCCAGGCCCGGCAGGCCATAGGGCATACCCCAGAGCGGATAATCCCGTTCGAAATCATCAAATAGTTCGATGGGCGCGCACTGCTGGTCACGCTTGCTCGAGAAGTCAAAAGTATCGGCAAGAATCCTGCCGTCGGGCAAGGGGTGACTCCGCTTCAACTCCAGCATTCGGTACAGCGAGCTGCCCAGCAGATTAATTTCGGGATCTTGCCGGCGTTCGTTCAAAACCGGGTAGTAGCCCTTGTTGCGCCACTCCAGGGTTGACCTGGCATCCGTAAACATTCGGCTGGGCTGTTCGGCCAGCCAGCGGGTGCCGTCATAGACG
>CAMYKE010000025.1:0-10384 GCA_947258895.1 uncultured Pseudomonadales bacterium
TATCGAAGTTACGCGAGCGGCGCCAGGAACCGACGATAACGTGGCCGCGAAAACGGTCGCGACGGCTCGCCCCGGTAACCCGACAGCTTCGACTACGCATATTCCGCAAACGCCAGGTAGCCCGGTTGAGACACCGCAAGCACCAACTGCAGCGGCGCAGGTCCCGCTGGAATCAGATGAGGAGATGCCTGACTTTGAAACCGTTGGCGCTGCGCTCGCCGAAGAGATCGCAGCAGATACGGCGTTGGCAGAGGAAGCGGAACTCGCATCCGAATGGCGCGACGAAGACCAGGGCCTGATAGCACGGGAGCTTGCCGGCAAGGACCCGTTTGCAGGGTACCGGGCCGAGTACGAGGCCAAGGCCAAGGACGACAAGGAGAACGGTTGATTGTCGATATCCTTGCGTAACAGTGGTGGGCGTGTCGATGTGTGAGCTCCTGGGGATGAGCGCGAATGTACCCACCGATATTTGTTTCAGCTTTACCGGGCTGATGCAGCGTGGCGGAAATACCGGGCCGCACAAGGACGGCTGGGGGATCGTTTTTTACCACGGCAAGGGCTATCGCGAATTCAAGGATCCGGATCCGGGCGCCAAATCCCACGTTGCTGAACTGGTCAGGAAATACCCGATCAAGAGTGACATCGTCATCGGGCATATCCGCCAGGCCAACTCTGGCCGAGTCGCAATGGAGAACACCCACCCCTTCAGTCGCGAGTTATGGGGCCGCCACTGGAGTTTCGCCCATAACGGGCAGATCAAGGCGGTCAAGAAGTGGCCGCTGAATTTTTACCAGCCAATCGGCAGCACCGACAGCGAACACCTCTTCCGCTACCTCTTGCGATTCTATCACGGCGTCACGTCGCGCCGAGTTGTTTACCGTGCTTGCCGGGCTATGTTCGCAATTGCAGCAACTGGGTGTATTCAATGCCTTGCTGACCGATTCGCGTTACCTGTTCGCCTATGCCGATACCCGGCTCGCCTGGATCACACGCAAGGCCCCGTTTGGCCCGGCGTCCCTGAAAGATACCGAGGTGTCGATAAACTTTTGTGAAGAGACCACTTTGGACGACGTGGTAACCGTGGTCGCCACCGAGCCGTTGACGACCGACGAGGAGTGGTACCAGATGGGCCAGGGTGAGCTGATTGTGTTCAACAATGGTAAAGTAGTAAGCAAACGCATTCGAGGGAATAAAACAGATGAAATTTAGTGGTACCCGGGAGTACGTGGCGACCGCAGACCTGCAGATGGCGGTCAATGCGGCCATCGCGCTACAGCGCCCGCTGTTGGTGAAGGGTGAGCCGGGCACCGGCAAGACCTTGTTGGCTGAGCAGGTCGCCAACGCACTGGGGCTGGAGTTGATTCAGTGGCACATAAAATCGACGACCAAGGCACAACAAGGGCTGTATGAATATGATGCGGTGTCACGGCTGCGCGATTCCCAACTCGGTGACGAAAAGGTCCACGACATTGCCAACTATATCGTCAAGGGCAAGCTGTGGCAGGCTTTCGAGTCCGACCGCCAGGTGGTGTTATTGATTGACGAAATCGACAAGGCAGACATCGAGTTCCCCAATGACCTGCTGCTGGAACTGGATCGCATGGAGTTTTATGTCTACGAAACTCGGCAGACGATCCGTGCCACGCGCCGGCCGATCGTGTTTATCACCAGCAACAATGAAAAGGAATTGCCCGACGCCTTTCTGCGGCGTTGTTTCTTCCACTACATCCGGTTCCCGGACGCGCAGGTGATGACGGAAATCATTCGCGTGCATTACCCGGATATTAAGCAGCAACTGGTCAAGGAGGCACTGGAGTTGTTTTTCGAAATTCGTGAGGTACCCGGACTACGAAAAAAACCGTCTACTTCCGAGTTGATCGATTGGCTCAAGTTATTGATGGCCGACGATATCCCCGTGGATGTATTGCGTAATCGAGATCCCAGGAAGGCGATACCGCCACTGCACGGGGCGCTGCTGAAGAACGAACAGGACGTCCACTTGCTGGAGCGCCTGGCCTTTATGAATCGCGGCGAGCGTTAATCCGCCGGGTGAATGAGCATGCTGGTAGGGTATTTTCAGGCGGTACGTGAAGCCGGGGTGCCGGCAACGTTGCGCGAATTCCTGGATTTGCTGGAGGCCTTGCAACGCCACCAGGCCTTCGCCGACATGGATGATTTCTACTACCTCGGCCGGCTCTGCCTGGTTAAGGATGAAAAGCATTTTGACAAGTTTGATCTTGCGTTTACCGCCTACTTTAACGGCCTCGCCGCGCTGGAGGAGGTTTTCGAAACCCTGATTCCGGATGAATGGTTGCGCAAGCAATTCGAGGCGAGCCTCACTCCCCGGGAGCGGGAACAGATACAATCACTGGGGGGTCTCGAGCAATTGCTGGAGGCCTTCAAACAGCGTCTCCAGGAACAGGATAGCCGTCATGCCGGTGGGTCGAAATGGATAGGTACGGGCGGCACCTCGCCGTTCGGCGCGCATGGAGAGAATCCCGAGGGTTTCCGTATTGGCCCGGAAGGCCGCGGCAATAAGACCGCGGTAAAGGTATGGGAGCAGCGCGAGTACCGCAATTTTGACGATAGCGTGGAGTTGGGTACGCGCAACATCAAAGTGGCCCTGCGCCGGTTGCGCAGTTTTGCGCGCAGCGGTGCCGAGGATGAGCTGGACCTCGACGACACCATTCATGCCACCGCGAGGAACGCCGGCTATCTCGACCTGAAAATGGTCCCGGAACGACACAACGCCGTGAAAGTCTTGCTGTTCATGGATGTCGGTGGTTCCATGGACTGGCACGTGCGCGGTTGCGAGGAGCTGTTTTCCGCGGCGCGGGTTGAATTCAAGCACCTGGAATACTTTTACTTTCACAATTTTCTCTACGACAAGGTCTGGGTCGACAACCGGCGACGCCACGCCGAGCGCATAAGCCTGTGGGATATTCTGCATAAATACAGTAGTGACTATAGAGTGATTTTCGTCGGCGACGCCAGCATGTCGCCCTATGAGATCGCCTCCAGCGGCGGCAGCGTCGAGCACTGGAACAGTGAGTCCGGCGAAACCTGGTTCCGCCGGCTCGCGGACGTTTATCCCAAACTGATCTGGTTGAATCCAACCCCGCGACGCAACTGGCATTACAGCCAGTCCACAGCGATGATTCGTGAGCTGCTGGGCGACCGCATGTACCCGCTAACCATCGCCGGCCTGGAGGAGGGGATGCGTTACCTCGCGAAATAAATTCCTTTGTTTTTGCGATATATCCGCTAACGCTCCGATCTACACCAATTGGGTCCCCTAAGCCTGAAGTTTACCTCCAGGGGCGGATCTGGCCGCGCCCCGTCCAGCTGCCGAGAAGCGGAGAACAATTCGGGGTAAAAGGCGGGGAGTGTCTGAGCGAAGCGAGTTGCCCCGCCGCCCGGATTGTTTGAGCATCGCAGGGAACCCGCAGGGCAGCGACTCCGGGGCAACTGCTTTTGGCTAGCGGGTCTTTACAAGCAGGCGAAACAAAAGTGCCTCGCTCAGGAGAGCGAAAAAATCTTTCACATCTCAAGATAATTCAGGAATGCTCCGATCTACAACATTAGTTACCCCTGGACCTGGAATTTACCTACAAGTAGTATCGCCGCCGGAATTTGTGAGTATCGCAGGGAACTCGAAGTGCAGCGAATTATAGGAAACCCTACTGGTAAGAAATCTCCGGCAGCACGGGTCGCTCTACCCGGATCTTCTCAACCGGTGCCAATACTTCAGCCACCCCCTCCGCGACCTTTTTGCCATCCTGGTTGGTCACCAGGCACTTCAACTCGACCTTTTTGCTGCGCTCATGCTTGGACAATACTTCCACCTCGATCTTGAGGGTATCGCCAATGCAAACCGGCTGTGAAAATTTGATGGTTTGGCCGCGGTAGATGCTGCCCGGGCCGGGCATCACGGTGGCGATCGTGGCGGAAATCAGCGAGGCCGACCAGATCCCGTGTGCCACCCGTTGTTTCAAGGGCGTATTGGCCGCATAATCCGCATCGAGGTGGACGGGGTTCACATCCCCGGACACGGCGGCAAACAATACCAGGTCTTTTTCGAGCAGGGTGCGCTCGGTGCTGGCCTTATCGCCCACCGCAAGTTCGTCAAAGGTAATATTCTCGAGATATTGCATGGTGATATTTTTTAGTTGTGTGACGCACCCTAATTTAGTGAATATTCCGGGTTAATGCCAGCAGAAATATCCGAACCGACCAGAGAGCAACTCGCCGGTTGTATGCAGCGCGACAGGTTCCGCCTGGGCAAGGAACTGGCGCGCTTGCAACGCCGCGCAGATAGCGAGCTGGCAGTCTCGCTGCGTGAAGCCCTGCAGGAGAAAATAGCGCGGTCTACGGAACTGGCGCAGCGCCGTGCGGCGGCGATTCCGAAGATCCATTATCCGCAGGAGTTGCCGGTAGCCCGGCGACGCGAGGAAATCTCAGCGGCAATCGCAGGCCACCAGGTCGTGATCCTGGCCGGCGAAACCGGTTCCGGCAAAACCACCCAGCTACCCAAAATATGCCTGGAGCTGGGGCGGGGTATTTTCGGCAAAATTGGCCATACCCAGCCGCGCCGACTGGCGGCGCGTACCGTAGCGAACCGCATCGCCGAGGAACTGCGAGTCCAGTTGGGCGAGCAGGTGGGGTACCAGGTCCGGTTTACCGATCGGGTCAGCGACACCACACATATCAAGTTGATGACCGATGGTATCCTGCTTGCCGAGATCCAGCGCGACCGCTATCTCAATGAATACGACACGCTGATTATCGACGAAGCCCACGAACGCAGCCTCAATATCGATTTCCTGCTGGGTTACCTGAAACATCTGCTGCCGCGGAGACCGGACCTTAAGGTGATCGTAACGTCGGCGACCATCGATTTGGAGCGGTTTGCGGCGCATTTCGGGAATGCGCCGGTGATCGAAGTGAGTGGCCGTACCTTCCCGGTAGAAGTGATCTACCAGCCGGCGCTGGAACAGGACGAGTTCAAACCCGATGACTTGCCGGCGGCAATCATTGCGGCCATCGATAGCATCCATGCGCTGCCACGACGCAGCGGGGCGAACGATATACTGGTCTTTTTGTCCGGGGAACGTGATATTCGGGATGTGGCCCGGTCGCTGAAGCACCGCAATCATCGCAACACCGAGGTGAGCCCGCTCTATGCACGGCTTAGCAACACCGAGCAGAACCGGGTTTTCCGGGCCCACGCCGGACAACGGATTATTCTTGCCACCAATGTTGCCGAGACATCGATCACGGTGCCGGGGATTCGTTATGTGATCGACCCCGGATTTGCCCGCATCAGTCGTTACAGCGCGCGCTCGGGGGTACAGCGCCTGCCTATCGAAGCGATTTCCCAGGCCAGTGCCAACCAGCGCAAAGGCCGTTGTGGACGGGTCGCCGATGGGATCTGCATCCGCCTGTACTCCGAGGAGGATTTTGCTAACCGACCGCCGTATACCGATGCCGAGATCCTGCGCACCAACCTGGCGTCAGTGATCCTGCAGATGCTGACCCTGGGGCTGGGGGAAGTGCAGCGATTCCCGTTTATTGACCCGCCCGAAGCGCGTGCTATCAAGGCCGGTTACCAGTTGCTGTGGGAATTGGGCGCGGTCGACAAACGCAACCGGATTACTCCGTTGGGACGCCAGCTGTCGCGCTTTCCGGTCGATCCGCGCCTGGGGAGGATGGTGATTGAGGCGCAGCGCCAGGGTAGCCTGGCCGAGGTGCTGGTCATCGCTTCCGGGCTGACCATCCAGGATCCCCGCGAACGCCCGCTGGAGAAGCGCCAGGCCGCAGATGAGAAGCACCGCGCCTATGCAGATCCTGACTCCGATTTCGTGGCGCTGACAAACCTGTGGAACGTAGTGGAGGAACAACGCCAGGCGCTAACAGGAAACCAGTTCCGCAAGTTTTGCCGGGATCGCTTCCTGGGTTATTTGCGGATCGTGGAATGGCGGGATATCCATCGTCAGTTGTTGCTGGTGGCCCGGGAACTGGGCTTCAAGGTCAACTCTGAGGCGGCCGGGTACGGCGAATTGCATCGTGCCCTGTTGTCCGGATTACTCGCTAACGTGGGCCTGCGCGAGGACAGGAAAGAATACCAGGGCGCGCGGAACCGCCGTTTTCATATCTTCCCGGGCTCCGGGCTATTTAAAAAATCTCCAAAATGGATTATGGCGGCGGAGATTGTCGAGACCAGCAAAGTGTATGCGCGGGCGGTGGCCAGGATCGAGCCCGGCTGGATCGAGCCGCTTGCCAGACACCTGGTGACGCAACAGTATTCAGAACCGCACTGGGAGAAACAGCGCGGCCAGGTGGTAGCGACCGAACAGGTTAGTTTGTTTGGTTTGGCCATCGCGCGGCATGCGGTGGATTTCAGCAAGACGGATCCCGAGGTTGCCCGCGAGATCTTTGTTCGTACCGCCCTGGTGGAACAGCAACTCGAGTCAAAAGTAAAATTCTATAATTCAAACAATAAGTTACGAGATGATGTTGAAGCGCTGGAAGAAAAGACCAGGCGGCGGGACATCCTGGTAGATGACGACGTTATCTTTGAATTCTATAGCGCCCGGCTGCCTGCGGATATCTGCTCGCGGCGCACCCTGGAGCGTTGGGTCAAAACCGCGCCCGCAGAGCAAGTCGCGGCATTGGCCCTGTCGCGTGATGACCTGGTGCGCGAGGGCGCCGGCCTGGCCAGCCTGGAGCAATTTCCCAACTCCCTGGTTATGAGCGGCGTGGAGTATCCGTTGCAGTACCGTTTTGAACCTGGCGCCAGCAGTGACGGCGTATCTGTGGTGGTACCGGTAGCGGCACTCAACCAGCTGTCGGCACGGCGATTAGAGTGGCTGGTGCCTGGAATGTTACGGGATAAATGTATCGCGCTGGTGAAAGCGCTGCCCAAGCCGCAGCGCAAGCAACTGGTGCCGGTACCGCATTTCGTTGACCGCGCCCTGGCCGAGATGACTTTTGGCCAGGGCAGCCTCCTGGAACAGCTTAGTCGGGCTCTGCAGCGGGTGGCCGGGATCGATGTTGTCGCTTCCGGCTGGAGTACCGCCTCGCTTGAGCCGTTTTACAAGGCGAATATCCGGGTCGTGGATGAGCAGGGTGGCTTGCTATCCCAGGGACGCAATCCAGAAGAGTTACAGCGTCGCCTGCGCGACAAGGTGTCCGCTACCGTTGCCGCCGCGGATACCACCAGCCTGGAGAATAACGATGTTACCCGCTGGGATTTCGGGGCCCTGAACCGCTGCGTGGAGATCGACCAGGGCGGCGTAACCCTGAAGGTCTATATGGCGCTGGTACAGCGCAAGGACCGGCTGCAATTCGTCGCGGTGGAGAGCGAACCAAAAGCAGAGGCGCTATCGTATCAGGGCGTTGTCGGGCTATTTATGCGCAGCACGCCGGAGCAGGGGCGCTACCTGCGCAAGAATATACCTCGCTTGCAGGAAATGGCGCTATATTTTGCCGGCCTCGGTTCGAAACAGGAACTGGTGGAAGGCATCCTGACGGCGGCCTACCAGGTTACCTTTCTCGATGCGTCGGGACTACCGCGCAGCGCAGCGGAATTTGAGCAGCGGCTGGCGCGCAACAGTGGCGAGCTGGTCGCCAATGCCAATCGGGTTGCGGAACTCGTCTGTGAGATATTGCGCCTGCGCCACGAGGTGCGCTGCCGCATGGAGGAGCGCGCCGTGGCCGCGTGGCAGTTTGTGTATGACGATATAGAACAGCAGCTGCAACGGCTGTTCGAGGCGGATTTCATCATTCGAAGGCCCTTCGCCCGGCTGGAACAGTATCCGCGCTACCTGCGTGCGATCGGCCTGCGCCTGGACAAGATCCAGGACCAGCTTGCGAAGGAGCGAGAGTGGTGCGTCGCGTTGGAAGATTACTGGCTGCAGTATGAACAGGCGGCGCACCGTTTTCGGGCACTGGACACGCCGAACCCGGAACTGGAGGCGTTTCGCTGGCTTCTGGAGGAGTACCGCGTGTCACTTTATGCCCAACGCCTGGGCACGATGGAACCGGTCTCCAGTAAACGATTGTCCAGGCGAATGGCGCAGTTGGGTATTTCTCCCACGTAAATTTACGTAATATTCCCTACCATATATGCTTCCGTTTAATGACCCGCGGCGCAGTTGTTGAGTACAATGGCACATGTTCGGCTGATGTCTGGCCGGATTCTCTAGAGGAGTTTGCCAAGTGACAGCAAGTTGCCGAAGGTCGTTGACCCGTCACGGTTCGCCAGTTACTACTGTTTTGCTTTTAACGATCTGGCTGGCGATTGTGCCAGGCGCACAGGCGAGCGAGGATGACAGTTGGGAAGGATTTAACCGCCGCGTATTCGCGTTTAATGAATTCGTTGATCGATGGCTGCTCAAACCTGTCGCCAGGGGGTATGTGTGGATCACCCCGCGCTTTGTTGACGACGCCGTATCGAATGTGTTCAGTAACCTCGGCGAGGTCGGCAATTTCACCAATAATCTGCTGCAGGGCAAGGTGGATGCCGCGGCCACCGACGTAAGCCGATTGCTGTTGAACTCAACCTTTGGCCTCGCGGGCTTGATCGATCTCGCGACCCGCGCCGGAGTGGAGCGTAGCGAGGAGGATTTTGGCCAGACCCTGGGTACCTGGAAGGTCGCATCCGGCCCCTATCTGGTGTTGCCGTTCCTCGGCCCGAGTACGGTTCGGGATGCTTTCGGGCGAATTCCCGATCACTTCCTGGAACCACAGACCTACATAGATCATGACAGGACGCGGTGGTCGGTGTCAGTCACCGACCTTGTCGACACCCGCGCGGATCTGCTTGACACGGAACGCCTGATTCAGGGCGACCGCTATACATTTATCCGCGATGCCTACCTGCAACGCCGGGCCTACCTGTTGGCCGACGGCGAGGTGGAGGATGATTTTACGTCTGATGATTTCGAGGACGAGGAGTACGAAGATGAATATTATGAAGATGAATACTGATCGGGCGGGTTGGCTATAAAAAACGTCAGTAAAGCTGTACAGATGGACCGCCGGTTACGGACGCATTCGGAGCATATCCTGGTCATCGCCAAAGACGAGGTGATCGATCGTGCGTCGCAACAGTGCCTGTCAAATGCTGGATACGCGGTGGATTGCACCGTCGACTTCAAAAATCTCGCGAATACGATTGCCGAACTGTCTCCCGATCTGATAGTTCTTGATCTTTGCAGTGACGGTGAGGGGGTTGATGTACTCAAGACGCTGCAGGAGACCAACGAGCAATTCCCGCAACTGCCGGTTATCGTATTTTTTGATGCCAGCATTGAGCCGATTATGGTCGATGCGCTGAAATTGGGCATCCTCGATTACATGCTCAAGCCACTGAACGAAGAACGCTTGTTATTTTCTGTGCATGGTAGCCTGGAGCGCGCGCGACTGGAAAACGAAAACCGCGATTATGCAGAACGCCTGGAGACCGCGAACCGGGAACTGGAGGTGCGTCTGGAGGAAATCCAGTCCGACCAGCAGGCAGGGAGGCTGGTGCAGCAAAAAATGCAGCCACTGAGTCCCGCTCATATATTCGATTTTGAGTTCGAGCACATTATTATTCCAGCCAACTACCTCTCCGGCGACTTTATCGATTATCACCAGGTAAGCGACAATAAACTGGTATTTTACCTCGTAGATGTGACCGGACATGGTTCGTCGTCGGCCTTTGTGACCGTGTTGATCAAACAACTGTCGCTGCGTTCACAGCGGCATTTCAAAATGGAGCACCACCATGAGGTGAAATCGGCGTCCTGGATGCTGAGCTGGATCAACCGTAACCTGCTGGAAGCGTCGCTGGACTGCCATGCCACGATTTTCCTTGGCGTTATAGATGCCGAAGACCGAACCCTGAACTATAGTTATGGTGGTCACTTCCCACAGGCGATTTTTGCCAGTCCTGATACCACCTGCTTCCTGAAGGGGAGGGGTTTGCCGCTGGGATTGTTTGACGAAGCCGAATATGAGGATCATTATATTGAGCTGCCGAAGGATTTCAGTATCACCTTGCTGTCGGACGGTGTGCTGGAAATTGTTCCGGAAGCAAACCTGTCTAAAAAGGAGCAGCGGCTTCTTGAAATTGTTCAGGATAGCCGGTCTTCAGAGGGGGATGACCTCAATGCGATCTTCGAGGCATTGAAGTTCGATGAATTACACGAGGCCCCGGATGATATATCCGTACTCAGTATCCGCAGCCGGGAGCAGTCATGACCGTTTCCGGTAAAATTCTGGTTGCCAAGAAGAACGGCGTCTATGTGTTGAAGCTGGAAGGTGACGTGCGGCTGACAATCTGTGCCTCGCTGGATACGTTTCTGGAAAACATGATCGACGAATCCGACCTGAAAGC
>CAMYKE010000025.1:10542-14278 GCA_947258895.1 uncultured Pseudomonadales bacterium
CGTGCCGGACAATCTCGAGGAACTGGAATCCACCCTGCTGGACGAGGAGGAAATGAAAGCCCGTGTGCTGGAAGCCCATAAGATCCTGATGGGTCTTAACGAACGCAATCGTTCCAAATTCAAGGAACTGGTCGACGTCCTCGAGCCCACCTAGGCTACCGAAGCCGGCAGAGACATCAGGACGCCTGCACTTCCGCATTCAGCCTGGCCGGGGCGGTTCTGGCTCCCAGGTAACTGTAGAACACCGGCACTACAAACAGCGTAAATAGCGTGCCGACGGTCATTCCCATAGCGATCACCAGGCCCATGTTATTACGACTCACCGCGCCCGCTCCCGATGCCAGTATCAGGGGTACGACGCCGAGTACCATGGCAGCGGTCGTCATTAGTACCGGCCTCAGGCGCACTGCCGCAGCCTCGATCACTGCGTCGTCACTGGACCAGCCCTCGGATTGCAGGCGGTTGGCGAATTCGACAATCAAAATACCATGTTTACTGATCAGTCCGATCAGGGTGATTAAGCCAATCTGGCTGTAAATATTCAGCGTCGCAAAACCCAGCGCGATGGGAATCAGCGCACCGCAGATCGACAGCGGCACGCTGACCAAAATGATAAAGGGTGCGCGAAAGCTCTCGAATTGCGCCGCCAGCACCAGGTAGATTGCGATCAGAGAGATAATAAATATTACGTACAGGCTGCCGCCTTCCTCAAAGAACTGTCGTGACTGGCCGTCGTAATCGAGCATAAACCCGGCTGGCAGAATTTCACCGGCTTTTTCCTGTAAGAAGGCGAGCGCTTCTCCGAGACTTACCCCCTCGGCGGGCGCACCCTCCAGTTTGGCCGCGTTTAGCTGCTGGAACTGGTTGAGCACCGGGGGCTGGATGGTGGTAGAGACTTTGACGACCGTCGAGAGCGGGATCTGCTCGCCGGATTTTGCGCGCACATGGTAGCGACCCAGCCAGGATTCGTCATATCGGGCTTGCTCGTTTGCCTGCGCGATCACCTTGTAGCTGCGGCCCTGCAGCGCAAACCGGTTGATATCCGATTCCCCCAGCAGCAGCGACAGCGTGGTACCGATCTCCTGCATGCTCAGTCCCAACTGGGCGGCCTTGTCGCGATCGATCGCGATGCGCAGTTCCGGCTTGGAAAACTTCAGGTCGCTGTTGATAAACATAAACAGGCCGCTGTTGCGGGCTTCCTGCAGCAATTGGTCTGTCACCTGGGCCAGCAATCGGTAATCGGAAATCGATTTGATAACCACCTGAACCTGGGCGCCACCGCCGCCACCCGGTAGCGCTGGAAACGCGAATACAAAGGTCCTGATGCCCGGAATCTGGTCCAGCATCGCCTGCATCTGCGGCTGAATCTCAAAAATACCCCGGTCGCGCTCGTCCCATGGCTTGAACAGCACCCCCCCAAAACTGTCCCCCACATTGGCGCCGTTATTAAACAGGAACGAGCCTTCATACTCGGGAAACTGCCGGAAGATCGGGTCGATGTCCCTGGTATACTTTTCCACATACGCGAGGCTGGCGTAATCCGGCACCTGGATTGGCACAAACAGCACCCCCTTGTCTTCATTGGGAGCGAGTTCAGACTGTGAAGCCAGCATCAGGAAGGGAATGGTCAACAGGATCAGCAGCGCGAACACCAGGGTGACCGGTCGAAACTGCATGCTCGATGTCAGCGCCCGCTTATAGACGGCCATCAGTTTCTCGAAGGCATCATCGATCCGCCTGGCCAGCCCGGCCGGTTCGTCCGGCCGCAGAAATTTGGCGCACATCATCGGCGAGAGGGTCAGCGCCACGACCCCGGAAATGATCACCGATCCCGCCAGGGTAAAGGCAAATTCCCGGAACAGTGTGCCCGTGATCCCGGTCAGGAAGCCCAGTGGCGCATATACCGCCGCCAGCGTCAGGGTCATCGAAATGACCGGCATCGCGATCTCGCGCGCGCCCATGATCGAGGCATCGAACGGACTATGGCCCTCCTCGATGTGGCGGTGAATGTTCTCTACTACCACGATCGCGTCATCCACCACCAGGCCAATACACAGGACCAGTGCCAGTAGTGTCAGCAGGTTGATGGAATAGCCGAGCCACCAGATCAGGAACAGGGTTCCCACCAGCGATAGCGGTATGGTAACCACCGGGATGATCACTGAGCGAATTTGCCCGAGAAACAAAAATACCACCAGGATGACAATCACCGAGGCTTCTGCAAGCGTGGTCAATACTTCGTTGATGGAAGCTTCGATAAACTCCGACACATCGTATTTCACTTCGACATTAAAGCCCTCGGGTGCCTGTTCGCGAACGGCCTCGAGTTCCTGCCGGACCCGCTTGGCGACGCTCAACGGGTTAGCGCCGGGGGTCGGCGAGATACCCGTGACGACGAAGGATTTGCCACCTCCGGATGCGGAGGAATCGAAGTTTTCCGAGCTCAATGCGACCGTTCCCACGTCCCGGATTCGCAGCAGTGTGTCGCCCTCGCTGCGAATTACAATATTCTCGAATTCTGCGACCGTCTGTAGATCGGTGTTGGCTCGCACCTGGGCGATGACGAACTGGCCACGGATTTCGCCGGCGGTCGACAGAAAATTATTGGCTCGTATCGCCTCCAGCACTTCGACGCTCGTGATATTGCGGGCCGCCATCCGGTCCGGATCGAGCCATATTCGCATTGCAAAGTTGCGGCCGCCGTATACCGCCACCTCTCCTACGCCATCCAGGGTTGCCAGCTGCGGCTGCACGATACGCAGCAAATAATCGGTCATCTGTTCGGCGCTCATACCGGCGTGATCATAGGCCACATACATGAGCGCGCCGCCGCGATCGGAGCCCTTGGTGATGACGGGGTCCTTGGCTTCATCCGGCATCTGGCTGCGTATTTCCGCCGCCTTGGCGATAATCTCCGTTAGCGCCTCGTCGGCGTTATAGTCCGGCTCGATGTGCGCGGTTACGCTGGACACGCCCCCGCGGCTGGAAGAAGTGATATAGGCGATACCCTCGGCGCTGGCGATGGCTTGCTGGGTTGGGGTGGTGATAAAGCCCTGCACCAGTTCGGCACTGGCGCCGACATAGATCGTTTGCACAGTGACGGTGGCTTCCTCGATTTTTGGAAATTCGCGGATATCGAGTTGTTCGAATGAATTGAAGCCCACCAGCAGGATAAACAGACTAACGACACTCGCCAGTACCGGTCGCTTGATAAACAGGTCGGTAAACTTCATGGCGGCGAACCCGCGAGCTGCAGCGCGTCCGCATTCGCAAGCGCTACCTCTGCACCATTATTCAATTTTAGCTGCCCATCGGTGACCACCAGATCCCCGGCGCTGATGCCTTCAAGAATCGCAACCTCGTCACCCTGCTGCGGACCGGCTGTAACGGTCTTACGTGTCACCCGCAGTACTTTCTTCCCATCTTCCTCGACTTCCCCGACCACGAAAACTTCCTCGCCATAGAGCGAGTAGTTGACGGCGGTCCTGGGCACCGCGACTACCTGTCGCGCCGGCTCCAGTATCAGCTTGACCGAGGCGAACATGCCGGGTACCAGCAGTTGCTCGGTGTTGTCGACCCTGGCACGCACGGAAATTTGCCGGGTATTCATATCGATCCTGGAGTTGATTGCGAACACGGTGCCCTCGAAGCCGCGTTCCGGATAGGCATCGACGCTGAACTTTGCGATCTGGCCGACAAACAGGTCAGGTAGATATTTCTCCGGAGCGGTGAAATC
>CAMYKE010000026.1 GCA_947258895.1 uncultured Pseudomonadales bacterium
ATCCGTGTCGGGAAAATGCTCGCCGATGTCGCCCGCTCCGACAGCTCCGAGCAGGGCGTCGCACAGCGCGTGCAGCAGCACATCGCCATCGGAATGGGCGAGCAGTGGATAATCACTGCTGATGCTCACGCCTCCGAGTGTAATTGACTGCGGCCCGGAAGCCTCAAGGTCAAATCGGTGCACATCAAATCCGTGGCCTATGCGGACGCTCACTGCGCCAACCCACCGGGAACGCCCAAAATGCTTGCCGCCACCAGCAGGTCCTCGCGCCAGGTTATCTTGATGCTATGGCTACTGCCCGCGACCATCACCGGACGATAACCGCAGCGTTCCATTGCCGAGGACTCGTCCGTCACTACCACGCCGTCACGGTCGCACTGTGCGAGGGCATCTCTTAATTTGCCAAGCGGAAACATCTGGGGAGTGTATGCATGCCACAGCAGCTCCCGCGGCACCGAGCCGTCAATTCGTCCCTCGCTGTCTACAGATTTCATACTATCCCTCGCCCTCGCCCCGAGCACCGCGCCGTCGTCCGAGCGCACGCCCGCCGCAATCAGTTTATCGAGGTCTGCATGCGTCACACAGGGCCTGGCCGCGTCATGCACCAGCACCGACCGGTGCGGATCTATGCGCGACGCCAGATAACGCAGGCCATTCGCCACGGAATAGCAGCGTTCCGAACCGCCGGCAACTTGCAGTACCCGTGCGTCGGCCGCAAACGCACTACCGGCAAAGTACGCATCATCCGCCGCCAGCGCAATGACTATGCCTTCAATGGCGGGATGTCCCAACAGGTTTGACAGGGTGATATCGAGGATGCTGTCGCCCGCCAGTTGCAGGTATTGCTTGGGAAGATCCGCGGCGATCCGGCTGCCCGCGCCAGCCGCTGGAACCACCACCCAATAGGCCGGCGGGTTGCTCATAACAGGATGCTATTCATTGAGGGCTAGCGGGGGGTTGCGGTTCGGCGAGCTGGAAGAAGGACTCTTGCTCCTTGATCATCCCCAGATCGGTGCGGGCGCGCTCCTCAATTGCTTCCAAACCTTGCTTGAGATCGGTAACCTCAGCCCTGAGCAATTCGTTTCGCTCCCGAAGCCGGGCATTGATGGCCTCCTGTTCGGAAATCTTTGCCTTGAGCTGCGCCAGTTCTGCCAGGCTGCCCTCTCCCACCCACAAGCGATACTGCAACGCCGCTAACAGGACCAACAACACTACCCAGAGCCATCTTTTCATACCACAAACAGCGACAAACTTGCCCGCTATACAGCCTCCGGGGTCAGCCCCGCCGCAGGGCGCAACGAGTTACACCCTGCGACCGGCAAATGGCGTTATTGCCCCTTGATCTCGGCGCGACCTCGATAACCTGCCATGCCATCGAGCTCTTCTTCGATACGCAACAGGCGATTGTACTTGGCAACCCGGTCAGAGCGACACAGGGAGCCGGTCTTGATCTGGCCTGCGGCAGTCGCCACCGCCAGATCCGCGATCGTGGTGTCTTCCGTTTCGCCGGAACGGTGGGATATCACCGCGGTAAAGCCCGCATCCTGAGCCATGCGAATCGCCTCCAGGGTTTCTGTAAGGGAGCCGATCTGGTTGAACTTGATCAGGATGGAGTTGCCAATACCCTCATCGATACCTCGCTTGAGAATCTTGGTATTGGTGACAAACAGGTCGTCACCGACCAACTGCACGCGGTCGCCAATCTTGCGGGTCAGCTCGGCCCAGCCATCCCAGTCGCTTTCATCCATGCCATCCTCAATGGAAACAATCGGATAACGCTCGGTAAGGCCAGCGAGGTAATCTGCAAATTCGGACGAGCTAAAGGTCTTGCCCTCGCCGCTCAGCTGATAGCTGCCGTCCTTGTAGAACTCTGTCGCCGCGCAGTCCATCGCCAGGGTAATGTCCTTGCCCAGCTCATACCCGGCGTTGGATACCGCTTCCGCAATCACTTCGAGAGCAGCCTCGTTGGATGGCAGGTTGGGAGCGAAGCCGCCCTCGTCGCCGACCGCGGTGCTCAGCCCGCGTTCATGCAACACCGCCGCCAATGCATGGAAGATCTCCGCGCCATAACGCAACGCCTCTGTAAACGACGGAGCACCGACCGGCTGGATCATAAACTCCTGGATGTCGATGTTGTTATCGGCATGTTCGCCACCGTTGAGGATATTCATCATCGGGACGGGCATGGAATAACGCTCCGGAGTGCCATTTATTTCTGCGATATGCTGGTACAGGGGCATGCCCTTTTCCGTGGCGGCCGCCTTGGACGCGGCCAACGACACCGCCAGCACCGCATTGGCGCCAAGCTTGGATTTATTCTCGGTACCGTCCAGGTCGATCATCGCTTTATCCAGCTGCGTCTGGCGGGTGACATCCTTACCCAACAGCAACTCGCGAATCTCGGTATTTACGTTTGCCACCGCTTTTAACACACCTTTGCCGCGATAGCGGGATTTATCTCCGTCACGCAATTCCAGCGCCTCGCGCGACCCCGTGGAAGCCCCGGATGGCGCACAGGCAGTACCCACCACCCCCGACGCCAGCGTAACATCGGCTTCGATAGTCGGATTCCCGCGGGAGTCCAGGACTTCGCGCGCTCTTATATCTACGATCTCTGTCATGACATTTTCCTCTTATTTTATGTGTGATTTACGCTGTTATAATTGGTTTGAAACTCTTGACCAGGTCATCAATGGCTTTCATCTGGGCCAGGAACGGTTCGAGCTGACCGAGTCGAAGCGCACAGGGACCGTCGCACTTCGCCTCTTCGGGATTCGGGTGAGCCTCCAAAAACAGGCCTGCCAGGCCCTGCGACATGCCGGCGCGCGCCAGCTCAGTTACCGCCGCCCGGCGTCCGTCCGCCGCATCAGGCCGGCCACCCGGAATCTGTAGCGAATGGGTAACATCAAAGAACACCGGGAAACCAAATTTTTTCATGACCCCGAAGCCTAACATGTCCACCACCAGGTTGTTATAGCCAAAACTCGATCCGCGCTCACAAAGGATCAATCGCGCATTGCCGGCTTCCTGGCACTTATTAAGGATATGTCCCATTTCCTGGGGGGCCAGGAACTGGGCCTTCTTTATATTGATTACGGCACCCGTTTTTGCCATCGCGACGACCAGGTCTGTTTGCCGGGACAGGAATGCCGGTAACTGGATAATATCCACCACTTCCGCCACCGGGGCCGCCTGAGCCGGCTCATGGACATCGGTAATGACCGGCACTCCAAAAGTCGCTTTGATTTCCGCAAATATTTTCAGGCCCTCTTCCATCCCGGGGCCGCGGAACGAATTCACCGAAGATCGGTTGGCCTTATCGAACGATGCCTTGAAGACATAGGGTATACCCAGCCTGGCGGTCACTTCAACAAACTTTTCCGCCACCTGCAGCGCCAGGTCCCGCGACTCCAGTACATTCATCCCCGCAAACAACACAAACGGACGATCATTGCCGATCGCTATCTTACCAACATCAACGGTGGTGAATTCCATAGGGTGTATTGTAAGGATATTTGCCGAAAAAAGAACTCAAGTATCGGCTTTATGTGCTCGATGGGCTTGCGCAGCACGCACGAAGCCGGAAAACAGCGGATGCCCCTCTCTTGGGCCGGACGTGAACTCCGGGTGAAACTGGCAGGACACGTACCAGGGGTGTCCGGGTACCTCAACAATCTCGACCAGGGACCTATCCTGGGAACGCCCGGCAATGCGCAGCCCGGCAGCTTCCAGGCGCTCAACATAGGTATCATTGACTTCGTAGCGGTGACGGTGGCGCTCGATGATCTCCTCGCTACCATAACAGGCCCGTGCGATGCTGCCTTCCCCGAGCAGGCAGGTCTGGCCACCCAGGCGCATCGTGCCGCCCAGGTCGGACTCCTCGTCCCGAAGTTCCATGGAACCATCCGCTTCGACCCACTCCGTGATCAGCGCGATCACCGGATGCGGGGTTGCCGGTTCGAATTCGGTACTGTGCGCCCCGGCCAGTCCGGCCACATTGCGGGCGTATTCAATCACGGCAACTTGCATGCCGAGGCAAATGCCGAGGTACGGAATGGCGTTTTGCCGGGCATAGCCGGCTGCCGCAATCTTGCCTTCGATACCGCGCTCGCCAAACCCGCCCGGCACCAGGATCGCATTGACGCCGGCCAGGCATTCCAGGCCCCCGGTTTCAATCTCTTCGGAATCAATGTACTTGACCCGCACCCGGGTACGGGCCTGGATCCCGGCATGGATGAGCGCCTCATTGAGAGACTTGTAGGCGTCCAGCAAATCCATATATTTGCCGACCATCGCAACCATGATCTCACCTTGCGGATGCAGGTGAGCATCCGCCACCCGGTCCCATTCAGCAAGGTTTGCCGGCGGAGATTGCAAGCGAAACCGATCGGTAACGATATCGTCCAGGCCGCGCTGGTGCAGCAGCCCGGGTATTTTGTAGATGCTGTCGGCATCTTCCAGGGAAATAACGGCGCGCTCTTCCACGTTGGTGAACAGCGATATCTTGCGCCGCGCGGATTCTTCAATAGCGTGGTCGGAACGACACAACAGGATGTCCGGCTGGATACCAATGGAACGAAGTTCCTTCACAGAGTGCTGCGTCGGTTTGGTTTTGGTCTCGCCGGAAGTCGCAATATAGGGCACCAGTGTAAGGTGCATGAATAGCGCCCGCTCGCTACCGAGCTCCACTTTTAACTGGCGCACGGCTTCCAGGAACGGTTGCGATTCGATATCGCCCACCGTGCCGCCGATTTCAACCAGGGCTATATCGGCACCTGCCGCGCCAAGTAAGACGCGGCGCTTGATTTCGTCGGTAATATGCGGGATAACCTGGACCGTCGCGCCCAGGTAATCGCCACGCCGTTCCTTCTGGATTACATGTTCGTACACCCGGCCGGTGGTAAAGTTGTTGAGCTGGCTGACCTTGCTGTTCAGGAAGCGTTCGTAATGACCCAGATCAAGATCGGTCTCGGCGCCATCCTCGGTCACAAACACCTCGCCATGCTGAAACGGGCTCATAGTGCCCGGATCCACGTTGATATAGGGATCGAGCTTAAGCATGGTTACGTTCAGACCCCGCGCTTCGAGGATCGCACCCAGAGACGCCGATGCGATACCCTTACCCAGGGAAGACACAACACCACCAGTCACGAAAATATAGTGCGTCATTAATGAACCGCGGTTAAGGAAGAAGGGGCTAGCGGAGTGTCCTGTGTAAATCTGGTATCCAGCACGTTGCTAAATGGGAAGTTAAGCAGAGCACTACACTTGTTCAAGATGGGAAGACAGGGTACCAGCTTCGTCGGGGCACGACAATTACGGCACGCTGAAAATAGCCAGAAAATTTGCTCCAGCCTGACCCGCACCAACAGTCGTCGCACATTGCCCGCCGGCTACCAGGTCGCCTGATTTAGCAACGGCTGGCGGGGCGTTGCCAGGTGAGCAGCAGGCCGGTTACCCCCGGCGCGGCTTCGGCGTCCGCGCAGACCCACAGATCCGCGACGGCAACCAGTTCCTCCTCCAGATATACCAGCGGCACCCGCTCGCGCAACCACGGCGGCAGCGAATACTCCTGAAGCAACTTTCGCAACGGGTGACTGCCACAACGACCGGCGGGCCGACAGCGCTCCCCGCCCGATCGAAACTTTACGGTAAATTGCTGTCCCGGCTCTGGCCGGCGCAACAACCGACTCTCCGCCGCTGCCGGCGCCTCGCTGGCGGCAAGGACTCCCATTCCCTCGATTTCGATGGGTACCGCAGGATCCCACTGCCATTCGGCTCCCGCATCGTGCTGCGGTAAACGGTACTGGGCCACCAGGCTGCCAGCGTAGCGGCGAAACTCGACCTGCCCTGCGACCAGTAACGGCCGGGCATCCGGGCGCGCCGCTGCAACCTCCGCCAGGATCCTGCGATACTGCTGGGACTCGGGCCGGGGCAGTTGCAATCGTTCCAGCCACAGGCGTAACAGGTTGATTTGTACCGCTTCGGGAAGTGCCAGCAGATCCTTCACTGGCAGCCCCGCATCCGGATCCTGCAGCCTAACCAATAACGGCTCGAGAAAGTATTCCAGCGCCTGTTCGGACTGTGCACTGATCGCAGCAAACCGCAGCAGCGTTTTAGCGGCCCCTGGCCAGCGCTGCCTGATGGCGGGCCAGATCTGCGAGCGTAAATAGTTGCGGTCAAAACGGGTATCCAGATTGCTCTCATCTTCCACCCACGCGAGTTGTTCCGCCACCGCATAGGCTTGCAACCGGACACGACTGTATTCCAGCAGGGGACGCCACAGGCTGCCCCGGCCAAGCGCTCGCTGCGCGGGAATCCCCCTGCTGCCGCGCAATCCGCTACCCCGAAACAGCCGTAGCAGAAGCGTTTCCAGCTGGTCGTCCTGGTGATGCGCCTGCAGCAACACGTCCCCACCGCGCAACGTCGCCGCGAAGATCTTATAGCGTGCGTCCCGCAGGTCATTTTCCAGACTGGCCTTGCCTGCAGTCGCCGTTACGTGCCGGATGTCCAGCGGCACGTCGAATCGGGAGCAAACCTGCTGGCAATGAAGCGCCCACTGCTCGGCACTGGCACTGATGCCATGGTTGACATGAATTGCAGTGAGCGACGGGAAATCAGGGTCTTTTGCGCGTAGCCGCACCATCAACGACAGCAGCACGCTCGAGTCAAGGCCGCCGCTGAAAGCAACGACGAATCGTGTCACAGTCGCCGGGTCAGGCAAACGTTCCAGCACTTGCTCAGGAGTAAGCGGTTTGGTTGCTGTCATGGGTACAGACCTGCTGACAGGCGACGCGACCTGACGTCAGTGGCAGTGTCGCGCGGACGAGGTACTAGGAGCCTGTCGGACTTGGGATGAATCTACTGCGGAAAAGCCGGATTGGCCATATTTTGTACTCTTTCTCGTTAAATAGAATGACTATTCGCCTCAAAAGAGCCCAAAATCTGCCTCAAACCGGACTTTCCCTCGCTACGAACACCCAAGTCCGACAGGCTCCTAGAGCCCGTAGGACATGTACCGCTGATAACGTCGCTCAACCAGGGCTTCGGAATCCAGATCGGCCACTTTCTCCAGCGCTGCTTGCAAGCCCGATTTCAATGCCTTCGACACCGCACTGGTATCCCGGTGCGCGCCGCCGAGCGGTTCCTTGACAATCCGGTCGGCAATACCCAGGTCTTTCACGCGATCCGCGGTAATACCCATGGCGACTGCTGCATCTGCCGCCTTTTCCGCACTGCGCCACAGAATTGAGGCGCAGCCTTCCGGGGATATCACCGAATAGGTGGAGTATTCAAGCATGAGCAGTTCATCGCAGACGCCAATAGCCAGGGCACCGCCGGAACCGCCCTCACCGATAACGGTGGAGATAATCGGCGTTTTCAGTTGCGCCATAAAGGCCAGGTTAAAGGCGATCGCCTCACTCTGGCCGCGTTCTTCGGCGCCGATACCGGGGTACGCCCCGGGAGTATCGATAAAGGTAAATACCGGCATCTTAAAGCGCTCGGCCATTCCCATCAGGCGGCATGCCTTGCGATAACCCTCGGGTCGGGGCATGCCAAAATTACGTTCAACCTTTTCCTTGACGGTGCGGCCTTTCTGGTGACCAATCACCACTACCGGCAAATCGTCCAACCTGCCAAGTCCACACACGATAGCTGCGTCATCTGAAAAATGGCGATCGCCGTGCAACTCGTCGAAATCATTGAATATCGTTTTGATATAATCAAGTGTATACGGGCGTAGCGGATGACGCGCCAATTGCGCTTTCTGCCAGATGCTGAGATTAGAGAATATACTCTTGGTCAACTCGGAACTTTTGCCTTCCAGGCGGGCAATCTCTTCAGAAATATTGATCTTGTTGTCACTGCCCAGCAAGCGTAGCTCTTCGATCCGGACCTGGAGTTCAGCGATGGGTTGCTCAAAATCCAAATAGTTGGTATTCATTTATTGTTATTCCAGTATGTATTGGCGGGACCAAGACGCACGGTCCGGCAGAAGCATCATGGTATTAATATTTACGTGCAATAACAACCGGTTCGAGCGTAAAGGAAAATTCGATATTGCAGTCTGGTACCGCCCTGCCATCGCGAAAGCTGGTCTGGCACGGGTTCCGGGTACGGCGTGCCCGTGCTTGCGGGGCGCGGCACAGGCTCAGTTATAGCGCAATCGAATCCGCCTGGCTCCGTACTGCTCGCGCAGATTGTGAATAAGCTCGTCAGTGGGTTTGATTTGCCAATCCGGGCCGAATACGAACCGGCCGCTGGCGTGAGCGTTACTGTATTCCACCACCAGCGGGCAGCCTTCGCCATGGAACGGCCGAATAATGTCTGCCAAATCCGCTGCGAACGAGTCACCGAGCTTGCCGGAGTCAAGCCGCAACAGCAACTCGCGGGCAAAATGGGAGCGCGCGGTGACCATATCCATAAGGCGCCGGGCGCGTACCTTGAGCGCACCGGAATAATCATCCATACTGACCGCGCCCTCCACCACCAGAACGGTGTCTTTTACCAGTAATTCCCGGTAGCGATCATAGGCCTCGGCAAATACCGACACCTCGACCCGGGCGCTACGGTCGTCCAGGGTCACGAAAGCAATGGTGTCGCCACGCTTGGACTTCATCGTCCGCAACCCGATCACCAGCCCCGCGACCCACTGGTCCTTGTCACCGGGCTTCAGTGCCGCCAGGGGATCGCGGGCTATCTTGCGCAACTCCCGCTCGTACTCATCAATGGGGTGGCCACGCAGGTAGAGCCCCAGGGTTTCCTTCTCTGATTGCAGGCGCACCTTTTCCGGCCAGGGCCGAACATCCGCATACGCAAGATAGGGGTCCTGCTGTTGCTGCGTGCCCGTCGTCCCGGGAAGCGTCGCGAATAAATCGGTCATGCCGGCAGAGAGATTATGGGCGAGCTGCTCGGCCGCCTTGATCGCCTCTTCCAAAGCCCTCAACAGCACTGCCCGGTGCGGGCCGATTTTATCCAGCGCACCCGCTCGAATCAGGGCTTCGAGCGCACGCCGGTTGACCTTGCGCAAATCGACACGGGCACAAAAATCAAACAGATCGGTAAACGGGCCACCCTCCTCGCGGGCCGCAATCACCGCGTCCACGGGTCCTTCACCGAGTCCCTTGATCGCGCCGAGGCCGTAGACGACCTCACCATCGGGATTCACGACGAAGCGATACTGGCCGCGATTGACATCCGGCAACACCAGCGCCAAGCCGAGTTTCCGACAGTCTTCGCTGACATGACCGCCGCCATAAAATGCGCCGGATAATGGTATTTAAGCCAGGCCGTCTGGTACGACAGCAACGCATAGGCTGCCGAATGAGATTTGTTGAAACCATAGCCGGCAAATTTTTCCATCAAATCGAAAATCATGCCCGCTACTTCTTCGGGAATGCCATTGTCCCTGGCACCCTCGGAAAAAATCTGGCGTTGTTTGGCCATCTCTTCGGGCTTCTTCTTACCCATCGCCCGACGCAACATATCGGCCTGGCCGAGCGAATAGTTCGCCAGCACCTGCGCAATCTGCATTACCTGCTCCTGGTAGAGAATAACGCCATACGTGTTTTTCAGGACCGCTTCCAGCGCAGGATGCGGATATTCCACCCGGGCCCGGCCATGCTTGCGGTTGATGAAGTCATCGACCATCCCGGACTGCAGCGGTCCCGGCCGGAATAACGCCACCAGAGCCGTAACGTCCTCGAAGCTGCTGGGTAGCAGTCGCCGGATCAGGTCTTTCATGCCTCGCGACTCGAGCTGGAAAATTGCCGTGGTCTCGCCGCTCTGCAAAAGCCGGTAGACCGGCTCTTCCTCGAGATCAATGGCAGCAATATCGAGCACCGGCTCGTCACCCCGCGCGCGCACGGCATTGACCGACTTGACGGCCCAGTCGATGATGGTGAGGGTTCTCAGGCCAAGGAAATCGAACTTGACCAGCCCGGCTTGCTCAACATCATCCTTATCAAACTGGGTGACCAGGTTGGCGCCGGACTCGTCGCAGTAAAGCGGACAAAAATCGGTCAGTTGGGTAGGCGCGATTACTACCCCTCCGGCATGCTTGCCGACATTCCGGGTAATGCCTTCCAGCTTGAGGGCCATCTCCCAGATCTCGGCAACCTCTTCATTCTGCTTGATGAATTCCGCCAGCACCGGCTCCTGGTCTACCGCTTTCTCCAGGGTCATTCCCACTTCAAAAGGGATCATCTTGGAGAGCTTGTCCGCCAGCCCGTAGGGCTTGCCCTGCACCCGCGCGACATCCCGCACCACTGCTTTGGCCGCCATGGTGCCAAAGGTGATAATCTGCGACACCGCTCCGCGGCCATAGGTCTCTGCGACATAATCGATCACTTCGTCGCGACCATCCATGCAGAAATCAATATCGAAATCCGGCATCGAGACCCGCTCGGGGTTCAGGAACCGCTCGAACAGCAAGTCGTGACTGATGGGGTCCAGGTCGGTGATCTTCAGGGCATAGGCGACCAGCGAACCCGCGCCGGAGCCACGCCCTGGCCCGACAGGCACCCCGTTCTCCTTCGCCCAGCGAATAAAGTCCATGACTATCAGGAAGTAGCCCGGAAAACCCATCTGGTTGATGATGTCCAGTTCGAATTGCAGCCGGTCCTGGTATTCCTGGTATTGCGCCTGGTAGCTCGCGGCCGCCGGGTCCAGCAAATCGGTCAGGCGCTCCTGCAACCCGGCCTGGGACAGCTCCCGGAAGTAGGTTTCGATGGTCATGCCGTCGGGGACCGGGTAATTGGGCAGATAATTCTTACCCAGCTCGACTTCCAGGCTGCACCGCCGCGCGATTTCAACGGTATTTTCCAGCGCCTCGGGCAGGTCGGCGAACAGCGCCTGCATTTCCTCGGCGGATTTGAGGTATTGGTGTTCGCTGTACAATCGCTGGCGACGCGGATCATCGAGTGTGCGCCCCTCGTGAATACACACCCGCGCCTCATGGGCCTCAAAATCAGCGGTAGCGATAAACTGCACATCGTTGGTAGCAACGACAGGCAGGTCGAACTCCAGGCTCAGGGTGACCGCATGATTATTGTAGTGCACCTCGCCGGCGCGGCCGGTACGCTGCAATTCAATATAAAATCGCTCCGGGAAAGCGCGCTTCCAGGCTGTCAGGTACTCCCGCGCGCGCTCCAGGTCATCGGCCAGCAACGCCTGGCCAACATCCCCTTCCAGCGCACCGGACAGCGCGATCAACCCGCCGTTGTGTTGCTCCAGCCACTCCCATGCCACAATCGCCTTGCCCAGGTGCTGGCCCTCCAGGTGGGCCCGGGAGAGCAGCTGAATCAGATTTTGGTAGCCGGCATTGTTCTGGACCAGCAGGGTAATGCGGTACGGCTTGCCCGGAGCGCCGGGGTTGTCCAGCCAGATGTCGGCACCGACGATCGGTTTGATCCCGGCGGACTGTGCAGCCTTGTAAAATTTGACCAACGCAAACAGGTTCGATTGATCGGTAACCGCGACCGCCGGCATACCCATTTTGGCGACTTGCTTCACCAGCGGTTTGACCCGCAGCAGGCCGTTGAGCAGCGAGAATTCGGTGTGTGTACGCAGGTGAATATACTGTGAACTCATACTGGTCCGGTACTGTACTGCTTGGCTACTGGTCAGGAGCCTGGTAGTAACCTGGTGTTGAACTGGGTGAGGATTGCCATCATAGCATGTCCGGCTGCCGGGGAGCATCCCGGCCGAGCAATTCCTGCACCGGCTTGAAACTGCGGCGATGGATCGCGGTGGGGCCCAGTTCCCGCAACGCATTCAGGTGGGCCGCGGTCGGGTAGCCCTTGTGCAGTGCCAGCCCGTAGCCCGGGTAGCGACCATCCATCACCACCATCTCGTGATCCCGCGCGACCT
>CAMYKE010000027.1 GCA_947258895.1 uncultured Pseudomonadales bacterium
ACTCTCTGATTCAGGAGTAGCGCATGCTACTCTTTCCGCGCGCTATGATACCTGCATCAACATGCACTATAAACGAATTATTGCACATATGGATAGAACACATTCTTATGTGTCGGCACTGTATCCGAAATCTGGCAATGGTAGTATCGATACGCAGCACCAGCCTCACAAAAGCGGAGCAGGCTGTCGCAGGGCGTGACGCGTGATCGAATTCATTCACTGTCATTTGGATACGATCCGGGATGAGCCATAACTGCAAACCCTGGCGTGAGTATGAAATTTAGAACCACCAGGTTGCAGGCCACGACGATAACCGATCGACTTCTCATGGGTTGCCTGAACATGCTGGTAGCCGCACCTGCCGGTCTTCTATTGTGGGTTGCGCTAAATGGTTTTCCGTGGGCACCAGTGCCCTGGCTTTCGGCAGAGTTCATTCTATGGTTTGTCGAAATCATGACCATTTTGGGTATTGTCATGAACGACGCCGGGCTGGCACAGCTTTGCGGTTGGCACCTGTAACGTTACGGGTTACGATGCCGTTGCATGATGCTGAATTTCAAGCATAGGGGTCTGGAGCGCTACTTTATCAAAGGAACGATCTTCGGGATTCAATCGGCACATGGGAAGCGCATGCGGCTTAATCCGGGTCGCCTGAATGCTACAATACCACCACGAGATATGGATCTACCTGGATTGTTTGTGTATCCGCTTAAAGGGTAGTTTGGCGGCCGATGGTCAGTCCGTGTTAGCGGAAACTGGCGAATTCCCTATCAGTTTGCAGGCCCTGATGCCGTCGACGCAGATTACGAGCATCATTAGATATGTCTGTGCAAATGCACAATCCAACTCATCCTGGTGAGGTTCCTAAAGAACTATGCCTGGAGCCGCTCGGATTGCCCATTACCGAGGCTGCTTCAGGGTTGGGCGTGAGTCGCAAGACTATGTTTCCTTATAGCTGGTGTGAAAAATGCAGTT
The DNA here is from genome assembly GCA_947258895.1 of uncultured Pseudomonadales bacterium. Next base: position 976 of record CAMYKE010000027.1, read on the forward strand.
TCGATGGGCCAGGCGATAACATTAAGTCGAAAGATCAGGTGCCGGTGCTGAATGAAATCGAAAAACGTAACAAGTACTGGGTGGGGATGCACGCTCCGGAGCGTCAGGCATCGCGCCGCATGAGACAGGTCGTCGCCAAAAGCTGCGTTCTGGTACCCCAAATGCGGGCGCATGCGTCGGAGATGTTCGGCGTTCTCAGCGACCCCGCCATTTACGAGTTTGAGAACGAACCTCCACCCTCCGAAGAGTGGCTTGCAACACAATACGAGCATCTTGAGTCTCGTGTTTCGGCGGACGGAACGCAAAAGTGGCTCAATTGGGTTGTGCGCCTGCCGCAAGGCCAACTTGCGGGCTACGTGCAGGCGACGGTCCTGCCCTCATTTCAAGCGCTCGTCGCATACGAACTAAACAGCAGATACTGGCGGCGGGGTATCGGGAGTGCAGCCTTGCGGGCGATGTTGGAAGAGCTGAGGACCGAGTACGGGGTATGCAGGTACATAGCCGTACTGAAGGCGAGAAACTTTCGTTCCCGGGCTTTGCTTGGCCGTCTTGGCTTCGAACCAGCGGGGGAGATTGAGGCCGCTGCCCGCAGAGATGAGCAAGACGAACTCGTTATGGTCAAGGCTGCGAGCGAAGAAGAAGATGCGATCTAGGAATTTGGCGGCGCGAAGCGAAACAAGCTTCACTTTTTTTGTACCTTCGCTGCGCTCGTCGCCGGGTTTCAGTAAGCGTAAGGCGTTCCGGTTTAACGCTTCATTAGCTATTGGGTTTTGAATCATTACATTTCTATGGAGGGCAATTGGATGAACAGGATGAAAATAGTGTTTTTCGTTCTCATTGGATCAATTTCTGGTAGCGGGTATGCAGAAATCGTAACCGAATCGTGGCTGCGACAAGCAGGTATTTCCTGCGGTGGCGGTCTATCTGTGGAAATGCAGGGTGAGATTGATGCAGCCGTACTGAAAAGACTAAAAATTGGCTCAGCAAAGGCCGAGGGTTCTTATCAGTTGTCGGAAGCGGAGTCACTTCTAAATCAGTTTAAGTCTGAAGAGAAGCGCGCGACCTATGTTAATTATATTACCTGTTTGACTACCCTTATGAATATGGCATCTTCGGCGAGTACACTTCCGCCGCGCGATATTGTTTTGAGCAGCCCGATTGCGATTGCTACTCTTGAAACGGTTAAGAGAGGCCAGCGCTTCGTTCTGACCCCGGGAGACACGATTGCTATCAACGATCACTCAATAATATTTTCTGTTGACAAAATAAAAGGTCGCTTGGTGTATTTTACCTGGTCCAATTCCGAGTCGGGGAAGCAGTCCAGCACCTACGCCTCTCAATCGAAATTAATAACAATTCAAGAAAACTGCACACTAGTGCCCTATAAAATAGAGGAAGAGGACAACCAGGTATCCTTTCTCGCAAATTGTTGATACATACAACTGAAATAGTGTGATGAATCGCATCACAAGGGCAGGCAACCTCGGCAGCGCCAGATTCTCCTTTCCTGGACGGTTTGCGCTTTGCTCCAGCCACCGTTGCTACCGGCGTTGAAAGCCCGGACGACGGAGCACTGGGGTTAAAGCGCCGCCCATGCGCCTTCCGAATGACACGGCTATGTTCGAGCGTATGTCTCTTGTCTTTTGAAGAAGCGCGCAGCAATATGCACCCACAAATTGTTACGGAAGTCACTTGGCGGCGACAGCTCACCCGCCCACCGGCGCGCCTGCGGCCTTCAATGCAGTCGCCCCACCAGATGTGGCCCCGGAATATCAAAACTATGGTGTTGAAGGTCGCATGGAATGGCTCGAAAACGGCGAGCACATTGCCAATACAGCGCTGCAAAGTAAATAATTATGGTCAAAACGCCATGGTCGTGATGATTTATCGCGACCGTTTGAACCGCTAATTGGCTTGCTGCCACAAACAAGGTTTCGCCGCAACCGCCGCGGCACTCAGGCGTTGAAAGTATGAAAAGCCAATGTTGATAGCTCTTTATCTACTAATGTCTATTTTAGGTGGGTTAGCATGCTGGGCCTTGTTTCGCGTGCTGAAACCGGGATATTGGTATGTACTCATTGGTATCTCTATATTCGGATATATCATTCACGGTTTCGTGCTTGATCCGGCGATTGGATATCCTCCGTGGCAAGATCATGATCATTTTATTTCGCTAGACAATGTGAGTTTATTTGCCCGTTTACTAAGTTGGTTCACGCATACTGTTTTTATAGCCGGAGCAGTTTTTGGGGGATTATTGTTTACAAAAAAACCGGGTCAATAAGACTTCTAACGAGTGGATTTAGTCGCCCGCCGGAAAGCTCCTCGGCTGGAATGCCTGCAATACGCCGACCCCAACCAGCGCGCCTACCGTTACAAGATGGAGTCGACGGAACTACCGGGGCGTGAATCTGCCGCCGAGTTCCGAGTCGACGGTAATATCGGAATGCTGATCTGGACTGTACGATTCGACACATCCGCCGACGAGCATGATAGAGTCACCGAAATAATGGAACGCTCTGTAAAGTCCGGCATCGACACATCGAAAGAGCGGTTCGGCGATCCCGGATCAGGCCCGGAAGGCCGCGTCGTTTGGAGCCGTCGTGCGGAGATGCGACGAGATAGGTGGTGGCTGGCTTGTGCCGCGTTGCGTCGACGATACTGATGGCTGCGCAGAGACCGAAGCAGTCGATCAGTCTTTATGTATGCCACCCTGAGACGAAACCGATATAGAGGTTGATGACAATGACTATTCGATTGAACCACACAATTGTCTCCGCCCGCGACAAAGAGGAAGCGGCGACGTTTTTGACCGGGATCCTTGGCTTGCCCGCGCCCACCCTGCTCGGCCACTTCGCGGTGGTGCAGCTGGGCGAGACATCTCTCGACTATCTGGACAGCGACGGTGCAATTACTCAGCAGCATTATGCGTTTTTGGTCAGCGAAAGAGAATTTGATGAGATCTTCGAGCGTATTCAGGAACGGGGAATCGACTACTGGGCCGACCCGTTCCGCCGTGAGCGCGGCCAGACCAACGCGTGGGACGACGGGCGTGGGCTTTATTTCGAAGATCCAGGCGGTCACCTGCTGGAAGTCATCACCCGTCCGTATGGTAGCGCTGGTACGACGGCTTCCAATCCCCATCCGCTGATCGCGCCGACCATCGACCCTGCCGACCACGGAGGCGGTTTCTTTTGACCAGAAGAGTGAAACTGGCGGATCGACATTGGCTAGTGCGATGCAGTCAAATCGACAAGCCCAGGCTGCAGAGGCCGTTGACGTGGTAAGGGCGTACAAACATGCGAAGATAAATCGCTGCGCGACAGGATCTCGTGCTGCGAATATGCAATCAGATCATCCACGGAAAATTAAGCCTGACAACACGTCGCGGCGTACGCTCGTCGCGCCGCCTGCTCATCCCGAACCAGCGGCCGCAGCTTTCAACGCCGCGGAACGCAGGCATACTGCGGAATACCTTTGATGGGCTGGGAAAAGGAAGCCAGGGACAAGTTTACGGTGAGTAAGCCCCGGCACTTTACCGATTTCAAGCATTGTCCGGAATGCCGCGAGCACGATGCAACACTGCTTGAAAGCTCTATTGATCGAATTAGCATCGATGAGCTCGGGAATCCGGGCTGGGACCCGATGTGCTTTTGCTCTGCGGTGGGAATCGAATATTATTTCCCCGCTTTGGTCCGCTTATCGCTGGCAACTGCGAGAGAGGAGCACTTTTATTTCGGTCAACTGCTTTTTCACCTGGAGTACGGCGGAAAAGAGAATCGATTTCTCCGGCACTGCACTGTGCCGCAAAGACAATTTGTTGCGCGGTTCATCGAGCACATGATTGCCACCTATCCCGGTGAAATCGAAGACAATATGTGTGCTACCGAAGCACTCAACACGCACCAATTATGGAGAGCTGCATGCCAACAGACGCCGCGTGAATGCGAAAAATGACAGAGCCAGTTGAACTGGTGCAGAAGAGTATGGGTTCTTTTTCTGGCGAGGCGGCATTTGAGAGCATCGGGCCGCTGCTGGCCGAGAACCTGATTTGGAGTCCGTTTCACCGTTCTTCCGGCGCGAAGGCCTGTCCGCAATCGCTGCAGGAAAATCCTTTGATTGATGTATATTTGGAATAGAGGACGCTTTTGAAGCTGACCACCCGGCAGGTTTTGTGTGCCAGTTTTTCGAAGCGGAGTGAATACCGGGATCGCGCAGCCGGTTACGGATTGAAATCGGTTACTATGCAGAATCAGATTGAAGATTGGTGTTGAATCGTACACTGAACAAGGCGCTGCGCTCGCCGCGTAATCGAACGCGCTGGCATCCAGCGCCTCGCCGCGGAGTGCAGGGTTTGATCAGACGTTGGTGTGTTACTCACCCAGGCGCTAACACGCTGCCTGGTGACTGCTTCGGGTCGAGTCAAACCGAGAAGGATGGGTATGGGGATTAGTGCTGGCTTGCTCTGGGATTTGTTTAAGCACGCAACGTCGTGGCTTGCAAATCTGGACCGTGCCGGTATGGCGCGAAAAGCGCAATCGACCCGGGCTCTCAGGGGCGTAGTTACCGCAGCCAGGGAAACCTCGGTCTATATGCGGCAGGTGCAGGACACCGGTAAAAGTTGTCACACTACCGAGACACGGTTATCTCTCCTGTGGACGGAGCTGGGGTTTGCGCTGCAGGACCTCGGTATTACCAGGCTCGCGAAGAGATGTCAGATCAGCGGCAAGCACTGGTCGGACCCTGAACATTATGACGAGGAGTTTTTAAGGAAGGCTGACATCAGCCTGGAGCGCATGGAAAAACTGGCGTTGCAAATCCTTCACCAGGTTAACCGCTAACCGGTTTGCTGCTGCGGTTACCAGGCAAAGGCGTGCGTAAACACGCAACTACACTCCCCAAAGGAACGAAATCAAGGCGAATAATCCCGCAGGTTGGTATGAGATCTATGTGGACGGAGTACAGGGTATGCTGTTTCTGCTTTTTTTGGTTATTTTCGCGGTTGTTTACTTTGGCCTGTTTTTGCCGATTTTTCAGACCGTAAGCAGACGCACCCGCGGGAGAAAATTCGTGGTTCGACTGGGTGGCGCGTGGAACGCGAAAGATGCGGAGCAAAGATGGGATGTCCTGATGTCATTCTTGTCATTCATGGCCGCGCTGGCGCTGTCCATGCTGGTGCTGGATCTGGCATTTCCATTCAAGAGTTACTAACCGCTGCGCGGTGCCGTATAATCGGGCGCGTTCGGTGTCCCGTCGCCGAAGCTTACGCCGGTGCTCTGTTACCGAAGATAGCCCTTTGGCCAGGTTCGCCGCGAGGCACCCATGGCCTCGTGGGCTCAGGATGTTGCGCCCGGCTTTGTTATTCGCGACGCTGCATCCCTACCGCACTTTTCAGAAATGGAACTACGCTCATGAGCCAATATTTGATTACCTACCTGGGTGGGGACCAGCCATCCAGCCCGGAAGAGGGGAAACAGCACTTCGCCAGGTATAAAGCGTGGCTGGCCTCCCTGGGGGAGGCGGCGGTTAGCCCTGCTAACCCCATCAGGAATACCAGCACAGTCAAACCCGATGGCTCGGTCTCTGCCGGCAGTACCACCGCCATGTCCGGCTTCACCATCATAGAAGCGGATTCGATGGACGCGGCATTGGAGATTGCAAGGGCGTGCCCTTTCCTGGAAGTGGGTGGTTCCCTGGAGGTTTCGGAACTGATGAGTATGCCGGCCTGACAACCCGCCCGCAGGCGGTTTGCCTGAGGTAAGTTATGGATCCAATTCGACTTGTTGCGTCCGTAGGGAGCGTATACAATCGCGCCATCTTGTCGTCTTAGCCAAAAGGAATCGAGTAATGTCAGAGCAATCCCAGTCCAGCGCCCCCGAACCCAGCGACTCCAGGGTTGATGCGATCAGTACCGTCATACTTATCGCGGTCGTTGTGACCGCGGCTATTTTTTGGGTAAGCGGTCAGTAGCCTCTGGCGCTGGCCTGGAACCAGCCGCTACCGGGATCGCCTCGAAGCAGGGAGGGTTGCTGCGGTGCGGCGGCCTTAGCTGTTTGCTATCGGACAATATCCTGCCGCAGCGTGCAGATCCAGTCGTGTCACCGTTCCTGAAGGTAAGCTAATCTGATCACCTGTAATGGCTGAACCTCTCGCGGAAACCTCTCAGCTCAGTGACCTGGAGTACCAGGAGCATTGTCTCCAGGACGTGTCCCGCACGTTCGCCCTGACCATTCCGCAATTGCCACAGAATCTGGTGCCGGTGATAGGCAATGCCTACTTACTGTGCCGCATCGCGGATACGATCGAGGATGATGCGGGTCTCGCACCCGCTCGCAAACGTTTTTTTTCCGAACGCTATATTGCGGCACTGGCTGGCCAGCTCGATACCGCTGAATTTGCCCGGAACCTGGTGGCAGAGTTATCGCCCGCGGCTTCGCCGGCGGAGCGTGACCTGATTAGCCAGATCCCCAGGGTACTGCGTATCCGGCAGGGTTTCAGTGCTCGCGAAAGCCAGCTGCTGTTCGACTGTGTCAGGACAATGTCCCGTGGGATGAGTCGCTTCCAGGCTCGTGCATCGGACCGGGGTCTGGCAACTCTCGCGGACCTGAACAGCTACTGCTACCACGTGGCCGGGGTGGTCGGGGAAATGTTGACCGAATTGTTCTGTGATTATTCGGCGGATATCAACAGCCATCGCCAGGAGCTTATGCAGCTCGCGGTTGCCTTTGGTCAGGGACTGCAGATGACCAATATCCTAAAGGATAGCCGTGACGATTTTGCCCGCGGCATCAGTTGGTTGCCGCGGGATGTTTGCGCGCGCCACGGGATCGATTTGTCGAAACCCGGACAGCGCGCGAACAGTGATCAATTCGCCAGCGTGATTAGCGAGCTGGTGGCGATCGCGCACGGGCATCTCATCGATGCCCTTCGCTTTACACTGTTGTTGCCGCGCAGTGAAACCGGACTGCGCAAATTCTGCCTGTGGGCTATCGGAATGGCGCTGATGACGTTGCGCAATATTCAGCGCAGGGACGCCTTCCTGGCGGGCAGCGAGGTCAAGATAAGCCGCCGGACGGTCCGCGGGATTATCCTGCTGAGTGACCTCTTTGTGACGCGGGACAAAATACTCTCCTGGTTGTTCCGACGCGCGGCCAGCACCCTGCCGGTACCGATTGAAAACGAGCTGAATGCCGCCCGTTTGTCCTGTGAGGCGGTCCGCGAAACCGAACAGCAGCAGGCGCCAGGTTAGCCCGCAACGCTGCCGAGGACAATCCGGACTATGGCGACGATGACGAGGATGAAGGCGAGGGTAAACAGGATACCGGCGATGATGTATGTGGAGGGCTTGGCCCGGCTGAAGTCGCGTTGGCGGTTTTTCTCGCTCTGCACCCCGAAGGCCGCCGCAAAAACACTGCCGATGACCTGCCACAATGAGAGCCTTGGCGCGGGCTTGTCCGTACTGTTCGGGTTGTCCGGATCGTTGTGGGGTTGGTCGTTGTGCTGTTGCTCAATCATAGCGTATCGGCCTAAAGCGATTAGCGATCATAGGCAAGATTTGGCGACAGCCAGCGTTCGGCCTCGGCGAGGTTCCAGCCCTTGCGCTGTGCGATCGACTCGACCTGGTCGCGGTTGATTTTACCGATGCCGAAGTAACGTGCCCGAGGGTTGGCGAAGTACCAGCCGCTTACCGACGCTGCCGGCAGCATGGCGAAGCTGTCGCTCAGTTCAATGCCGGCATTGGTCGGCGCGTCCAGCAACCCGAACAGGGTCGCCTTTTCCGTGTGATCGGGACAGGCAGGATAACCCGGGGCGGGGCGGATACCGGTATAGGCTTCGCGAATCAGTTGTTCATTGCTGAGTGACTCGTCGCTGGCATATCCCCAGTATTCCTTCCTGACCTGCTGGTGCATGTATTCAGCAAACGCCTCGGCCAAACGATCGGCTAATGCCTTTACCATGATGCTGTTGTAGTCATCATGGTTGCTGGCGAAGCGCGCCACCAGCTCCTGGTCGCCAATCCCGGCGGTTACGGCAAAACCTCCCAGGTAATCGGCGACGCCCGAATCCCTGGGCGCGATAAAATCGGCGAGCGAATAATTCGGTTTGTCGTCCACTGCTTTCTTCTGCTGGCGCAGGTGATGCAAAGTGGTGAGCACCGTGCTGCGGGTTTCGTCGGTATAGAGCTCTATATCATCGCTACCGACCCGGTTAGCGGGCCAGTGGCGGGCCAGAAGCCAAGCACCCCGTTGGCGGTGAGCGAAGCATCCTTGATGATCTCCCTGAGTTGCTCCTGCGCATCTGCAAACAGTTCGCGTGCCTGTTCGCCGACTGTCGGGTTATCGAGAATGGCCGGATATTTCCCGACCAGTTCCCAGGTCATAAAGAACGGCGTCCAGTCGATAAACTCGACCAGTTGCTCGAGCGGGAAGTCCCGGAATACTTTCACGCCGGTAAACGTCGGTTTGGGCGCCTGGTAACTGGCCCAGTCAATCTGCAGGGCATTGGCACAGGCGTCGGCATAGCTAACCAGTTTGCTGGCCTGGTCGCGGCCCGCGTACCGGTCACGCACGGTCTGGTATTCGGTCTGGTGCCGGGCGACAAACTCGGCGCGTAAATCCGGGCTCATCAGGCTGGTGGCTACGCCGACGCTGCGCGAGGCATCCGGCACATAAATGGTGCTGTTGTTTGTAAACCGCGGTTCGATCTTTACCGCGGTGTGGGCCTTGGAGGTGGTTGCGCCGCCGATCAATAATGGCACCTGGTAATCCTGGCGTTGCATTTCGCTGGCAACATGTACCATTTCGTCCAGGGACGGGGTAATGAGTCCGCTCAGCCCGATAATATCGACCCCTTCATCCTTTGCCACCTGGAGTATTTTCTCGGTCGGCACCATCACGCCCAGGTCGATAACCTCGAAGTTATTGCACTGCAGCACCACGCCGACAATGTTCTTGCCGATATCGTGTACATCGCCCTTCACCGTCGCCATCAGGATCTTGCCGTTGCTGCGCGAAGCGGTCTCGTCCTTACCCGCTTCTATATAAGGAAGCAGGTAGGCGACCGCCTGTTTCATGACGCGGGCGCTCTTGACCACCTGGGGCAGGAACATCTTGCCGGCGCCAAACAGGTCGCCGACCACGTTCATGCCATCCATCAGCGGGCCTTCGATGACCTGGATCGGGCGGTCTGCCTGCTGGCGCGCCAGTTCGGTATCTTCCTCTATATAGGTAGTGATACCCTTTACCAGCGCATGCTCCAGGCGTTTGGTGACCGGCCAGCCGCGCCACTCCAGGGTTTCCTCTTTTTGTCGCGCGCCGTCGCCGCGGTATTTCTCTGCGATTGTTAGCAGGTTTTCCGTGGCATCGGGGGTGCGATTCAGTATGACATCCTCGACCGCCTCCTTTAGGTCGGGGGCGAGGTCGTCGTACACAGCGAGTTGGCCGGCATTGACGATGCCCATGCTCAACCCGGCCCGGATCGCGTGATAGAGGAACACCGAGTGAATCGCCTCGCGCACCGGGTTGTTGCCGCGAAAGGAAAACGACACGTTGCTAATACCTCCGGAAACCTTGGCGTGGGGCAGGTTGTTGGTAATCCAGGCGGCCGCCTCGATGAAGTCGACCGCATAGTTGTTGTGTTCCTCTATGCCCGTCGCCACCGCAAATACGTTGGGATCGAAGATAATATCCTGGGGCGCAAAGCCCACCTTGTTGACGAGGATGTCGTAGCAGCGCTGGCAGATTTCGATCTTGCGCTGCACGGTATCGGCCTGGCCGTCTTCATCGAAGGCCATCACGATCACCGCTGCGCCGTAGCGCCGGCATAGCGTCGCCTGGGCGACGAAGGGTGCTTCGCCTTCCTTGAGGCTGATCGAATTCACCACCGACTTGCCCTGGACCCGCTTGAGGCCTTCCTCGATGATCTCCCACTTGGAGGAATCGATCATGATGGGAACCCGGGAAATGTCCGGTTCCGAGGCGATCAGGTTCAGGAACGTGCCCATCGCGGCTTTGGCATCGAGCATGCCTTCGTCCATGTTGATGTCGATGATCTGGGCGCCGCTTTCTACCTGCTCGCGCGCGACCTCGAGGGCGGTTGCAAAATCTCCCCCGAGAACCAGGCGCTTGAATTTGGCGGACCCCGTTACGTTGGTACGCTCGCCGACGTTAACAAACAGCGAATCGTCCCCGATATCGAAGGGTTCCAGGCCGCTCAAGCGGCATTTGACTTCCGGCTCCGGCAGTTTGCGCGGGGCGGCGTTGGCGACCGCATCGGCGATCGCCTGAATGTGGGCAGGAGTGGTCCCGCAGCAGCCTCCAGCCAGGTT
>CAMYKE010000028.1:0-3441 GCA_947258895.1 uncultured Pseudomonadales bacterium
ATATCCCGGGTGACCGCATCGTGGTTACCGAGAGCGGGATCAATACCCGAGAGGACGTGCGCCTGATGCAGCAACATGGCGTGCATGCTTTCCTGGTGGGCGAAGCCTTCATGCGCGCACCGGAGCCGGGTGAAAAGCTTTACGATCTGTTTTTCGAAGCGTTGTAAAAAGCTGTTAAATCATCGGCAAACAGACGACGATTGCCGCTCGCTGCCGTGACAGCGGGGGGCTGGTTTGCGTATGATGTTGTTCTCCTCACTTGAGGTTGGAGTTGCCATGATCCAGACGAATCGAATCCTGATCCTTGTTGCTGCTGTCGCGTTGGCGGGTTGCCAGCAGGCCTATTACAATACGATGGAGAAATTCGGGATTCACAAGCGTGAGATTCTTGTCGAACGGGTGGAGGAAGCCCGAGATAGCCAGATTGAAACCAAAGAGCAGTTTGAATCGGCACTGGAACAGTTCCAGTCGGTCGTAAATTTTGACGGGGGCGACCTGCAGCGCGTCTATAACGACCTGAACCGGGAATACGAGCGCAGCTCCGCGAAGGCAGAAACAGTGTCCGAACGCATCGATGCCGTCGAGAACGTGGCCGACGCATTGTTTGATGAATGGGAAGCGGAACTGGACCAGTACACCAATGAGAAATACCGCCGCATCCAGTCATCCGAACTCAAGGATGCCCGGTATCGCTACAGCCGGCTCATCAAGTCGATGCGCAGCGCGGAGGCGAAAATTGCGCCGGTATTAGCCGTGTTCAAGGACCAGGTATTGTTCCTCAAGCACAGCCTGAACGCGCAGGCGGTTGCGTCATTAAAAAGCGAGCTGGCCAGCATCCAGACCAACGTAGGGGCGCTGGTGCGAGAAATGCAACGCTCGATTGACGAATCGAATGAATTTATCGCATCATTGGGGATGGGGTAAACCTGGATGGCAGCGTTATGTCGATTGCATACGATCTCGATCGAGCCAACCGAATCGTTCATGTCCTGATCACCGATTCAATCAGTATTGCGGATGTGGAGGCGAGCTTCGTTGCGATTAAAGCCGACCTGCGGGGAGTCACCCACGTCTCCGCCGTGATCGATGCCCGGGAGCTGCGGCGCGCGTTTTTTGTCCGTGAGGGCGCCAACCTCGCGCGCGCCCTGGCTTCCAAACCGGCGCATTTTATCAGGCGCTATGCATTTATCATCGGGCAGGATTTTGCACCGCGGGCAGGCCGCCGTTTCCTGGTTCAAGCCAGACGTGCAGGAATAAACCTGAAACTGTTCCGAGATCATGCGACCGCATTGGAATGGTTGCAGGCGCCACCTCAGTCGGGCGTATGAGCATCGATGGTAACCCATGTCTGCAAGCCTTTTTTATATCGCCTACGGTTCCAACCTGCATCCCTGCCGCCTCGGTGAGCGCATCCCTTCCTGTGAATTCGTCGCGACCACCTCGCTAGTTGGCTATGCGTTGCGCTTTCACAAGCGCGGCGGTGACGGCTCAGGCAAGTGCGATGCGCTGCAGACCCGGGATTCCTGCGACAGGTTGCCAGGCGCGCTGTTCCGTATCGCAGCGGCTGAGAAACCCGCACTGGATGCCATCGAGGGGCCGGGCTATCGCGTCGTGCACTTGAGCGTGCCGGTCGCGGGCGAGGCTGTGCGGGCGTTCATGTACGTCGCAGAAAATGAATTTATCGACCCACGGCTGCAGCCATTCCAGTGGTATAGAGAGCTGGTCTATCTGGGCGCGCGGTTTCATGATTTCCATCCCCGGCACCTGGACCTGATTCAGCGTACCCTCGCCATTGAGGACACTGATGCCGAGCGCCATGCACGTAACGAGCGCATTCTCGCGTTACTGCGCGGCCAGCAGGAGCCTCGCCCGTGCTAGCCCGAAAAATTCACCAGTCGGCCCGCAAATTATGGTTCCATGCTTATTATACAAGCGCGCAAGTGAAAATAAGCTTGGGTACAGTTTGTAACCATTTTGCCTACTCGGTTTTTCGCTGGTTCCGGCACGCCGTGGCGCACTTTTCTCCTGCATTCGTAGCTATGGCTACGCATTTAGTCAAAAAATCCCCCACGGCGCACCAGCCCGCACCGAAAATTCCGAGAACTGGTGAAATTTTCGGGCTAGTCTGGCCGGGATTTCGGGCGCCAGCCAGTTCGGGCATTACGATCCGCGCCTTGCTGCTGGGCCTGCTGTTGCTTGGTTCTGCCTGCGCACCCGATGAGGGGGAGCTCGATGCACAAATTGTTGCCTTGCTCGAACGATCCGGTGAGACTGGCGAGCAGAGAGCTATGGAATTTTCACGAATCTACAGTTCGGCGCAAGATCCGCGCCGGGTGACGCACGCAGTGGTAGCGTGGGCGGCAGAGCATCCGCAGCGCTTCACCGAGATGGCGAGTTATTTGGTGAGGGATGGCTTTGCGGAGAATTTCGCCGCCAGCGCGGCGGAGTCAGGGAAACTGTTTTTGCTACTGGAGCGCCTGGACAGCGATGATGCCGCACTGCAGGAGCTGCTGCGGGCGATGCATCGCCATGAGAACCGCGATCGCCGGGTCAAGGTGCCGGCGTATCAACTGGCTGCGGATTCGGCGCCGCAGCGAATCGCACGGCTGCGCGGTACCAACGATAGTCGCAACTGGCAGGGCGGGGCTATGCTGTTGTTGGAGAGCCAGTGCCAGTTGGCATTCGCGGCGGCCGGGCACACCCTCGCGGATGAATTCGGCAGGCTGCGGGCGCCGCTGGACAGCTTTGAATTGGTAGTTGCGGGACGCAGCTATCGCGTTGCGGAGGCAGAGCCGCAGAACTCGCCGCTGGCTCCCGAGCACGATTGGGTCGTGCTGATTGCGGACAAGGACGAGTGCGGCCAGACCGTCGCACCCGGGGTCCTGGCCATGCCCGCAGCCATCGATATCCCGGAAACCGGCCTCGATGTGGAGCTGTACTGTTACCACCAGGGCCGGAGCGATGTGGATGCCGCGCTGTACCGCGAGCAATGTCGGATGTATCCCAGTGAAGCCGGTGTGCTGGACCACTATGCCACGAAAAAGGCCGGTTTGATCGGGGTGCACTCTTGCCGCTCGGAGAAGGGCTCTTCAGGGTGCCCGCTCCTGTATAACCAGGCAGGCGCTCTTCATTTTCTGGGAACCCAGATCGAACGCGATTCACTTACCCGGGCAGGTATCGCGCGCCTGTTCAGCGGAGAATTCCGGTTAGCATTGGCGGCGATCGAAACGCGGTTTGCTGCGCACGACCGGGATTACGCCCGGCAACATGGACTGCTGAGTTCCCCGTAACGGGAACTACTCAAAGCGAGGATCCTTGCTGCGGCGTCCCCGGTTGAAGCGCCGATCCGGCAGGATTGACGACGAGCGACGCACTGACCGCCGGTCACCAGCCTTGCGGCGCAGGTCTCTGCGGCGTTCCCTGCGCCCGTGGGCTTTGTGC
>CAMYKE010000028.1:3456-15708 GCA_947258895.1 uncultured Pseudomonadales bacterium
GCCGCCGACAGCTTGCCGGCATCCGTCGGTTCGCTTGGATCCAGCGTAAATATTTTCGCCAGGCCATTCCTGACCTGCTCAGGCGAGTAGCCTGCGGCAAGTGCGCCCTTAAAGATAATTCGAAATGTTTCCATTACAGCGCCCGTAACTGGTTGGCAGATTCGGTAAGCGAGAACCAAAAGTCTAGCAAAATAGTTCCGGATTCGCATGGCACATGGCAATATTTCCGGAAAAGGGTAAGACCGTGACTCCGATGGGGCGAGTGGAGTGCGTCGGGCGCCGGCCGATTCGCTAGTGCCGCTCTCGGCACGAAACACAATCACAGCGCAGCGGCGTGCGCGTTCTGGGTTAACGCCGTCAAAGCGTTTATACTAGCGAGCTTTTTTACCGGCACCAGCGGGCGGTTCGCGTGGCTGCTGCCGCGACTGAACCGCCCGGCCCTTTACTGACGTTGCTGATGGGAACCATTCATTGATTAATATACGAAAGCATCTTTCTCAACAGGTCCGCGCCGCGATGGCTGCGGCCGGCATTGATGACGACTGTGCGCCGCTGGTAACCCGTAGTACGCGCCCCGAGTTTGGCGATTATCAGGCGAACGGGGCACTGCCGGCGGCCAAGCGATTACGGCGAAATCCGCGTGAGCTGGCGAATGAAATCGTGACGCACCTGGAGCTGGGTGAGGTGGCAGAACGAATCGAAATCGCCGGTCCCGGATTCATTAATATTTTTCTCAGCCCCGCCTGGCTTGGCCGGCATGTCGGCGAGCTGCCGGGAACGCCCGCGGCAAAGCTGGTGCAAACGGAAGCTCCGCAGACGATTGTCGTCGACTATTCGGGTCCGAACCTGGCCAAGGAGATGCACGTGGGGCACCTGCGCAGCACCATTATCGGTGACGCGGTGGCGCGCACTCTCGAAGCGCTGGGCCATCATGTGATTCGCCAGAATCATATGGGAGACTGGGGTACCCAGTTCGGTATGTTGATCGCGGAACTGGAGCAGGAACTGGCCGAGGGGGATGATCCGCAATGGGCCCTGGCGGACCTGGAGGCGTTTTACCAGCAGGCCAAACGTCACTTCGACGCCGATGCCCGGTTCGCCACCCGCGCGCGTGAGTATGTGGTCAAGTTGCAATCCGGCGATGCCCATTGTCGCAGGCTCTGGCAGCAATTCATTGACGTTTCGGTCGCCCACAGCGAGGAAATCTACCAGCGCCTCAACGTCACCCTGGCGCACGCGGACATTTATCCGGAAAGCGCCTACAACGACGAGCTCGCCGACATCGTAGCGCAATTGCGGGAACTGCAGTTGGCGCAGACCGACCAGGGCGCACAGGTCGTTTTTTTGCAGGAGCTGGCGGACAAGGAAGGCAAGCCCTCGCCGGTTATCGTGCAGAAATCCGATGGTGGCTACCTGTATGCCACCACGGACCTTGCCGCGTTGCGCTATCGCAGCAACCGCTTGCAGGCGCAGCGGGTGCTGTATTTCGTCGATGCGCGGCAGGCGCTGCATTTGCAGCAGGTGTTCACCGTCGCCAGGAAAGCCGGCTTCGTGGGCCACGGGGTGAGCCTCGAGCACCTGGCATTTGGCACCATGATGGGCGAGGATGGCAAACCGTTCCGAACCCGCGCCGGCGGTACAGTGAAGCTGGCCGAATTACTCGAGGAAGCGGTTAACCGGGCCGGCCGGCTGGTGCTGGAAAAAGATCCCGGGCTGCCGCTCGAAGTGCGCGATGAAGTCGCTCGCAAGGTCGGTATCGGTGCCATCAAGTACGCCGACCTGTCAAAAAATCGCACCAGCGACTACGTGTTCAACTGGGATTCCATGCTCAGCTTTGAGGGCAACACGGCGCCCTATCTGCAGTATGCCTATACTCGCATCCAGAGCATTTTTCGCAAGGCCGGTGCAATAGTGCCCGCTGCAGCCGGGGGTACGGTTGCCCTTGCAACAACGCATGAGCGTGTGCTGGGTATGCGTTTGCTGCAGTTTCCGGAAATCCTGGAGCAGGTGGGCGACGAATGTACGCCCCACCTGCTGTGCGGCTACCTGTATGACCTCGCCAGCGATTTTATGGGTTTCTACGAGCATTGCCCGATTCTCAAGGCGGATGTCTCACCGGCGCAGCGGGAGAGCCGCCTTGCCCTGTGCAGCGCGGCTGCGTTGTTGCTGAGCGGTGGCCTGGATTTGCTGGGGATCGAGGTGATGGAGCGGATGTAGGGCTGTTTTTCAGCACGCGGGTGAAATACGACGCATCGCCGCAGCTAGCGTGACGCTGCCGGGCCTTTGTAGCCTTACCTGGCGATCCAGGTCTGATGGCGGCCCGCGGCCGAATCGCGAAGGAGATCGGTATGATTATTGGCGTGCCCAGAGAGATTAAGAATAACGAATTCAGAGTCGGCCTGGTGCCTGCGGCGGTGCGGGAGCTGGTCGCCGGAGGCCACCAGGTTTTGGTCGAGACCAACGCCGGCCTCGCGATCGGGTTTTCCGATGCCGATTACCACCGCGCCGGCGCCGAAGTGTGCCAGGCTCCCAGCGAGATATTTTCCCGCGCCGAACTGATCGTCAAGGTCAAGGAACCGCAGGCCGGGGAATGTGATCTGTTACGCGAAAACCAGGCGCTCTTCACCTACCTGCACCTGGCCCCCGATCCGGCGCTGACCAAGCGCCTGATGGACGCGGGGACGACCTGTATCGCCTATGAGACCGTAACCGATCGCCATGGGGCCTTGCCGTTGCTGGCACCGATGAGCGAGGTCGCCGGACGCATGGCGGTGCAGGTCGGCGCCTATCACCTGGAGCTTTCGCAGGGCGGCTCCGGGGTATTGCTGGGTGGCGTCGCGGGCGTGTTGCCTGGCCAGGTCGTAATCATTGGTGGGGGAGTGGTGGGCACTAACGCGGCCATCATCGCAATGGGCATGGGCGCCCGGGTCACAATTATCGATATATCCCTGACGCGGCTGCGGGAACTGGAAGCCCGGTTTGGTAGTAACCAGATCGATACGCTGTACCTGACCGAGACGGTACTCGAACAATGCCTGGGTGAGGCAGACCTGGTCGTGGGCGCGGTGCTGGTGCCGGGAGACGAAGCGCCCAGGATCGTCCGCCGCGAGCACCTGGGCCTGATGAGCGCGGGTAGTGTGTTGGTGGATGTGGCAATCGACCAGGGTGGATGTTTTGAGACATCCCGGCCAACCACCCATGCCCGGCCCACTTTCAAAGTGGACGGTATTATCCATTACTGTGTGGCGAACATTCCGGGCGCGGTCGCGCGTACCGCAACCCAGGCACTGAACAACGCGACGCTGCCCTATGTGCAGATGCTGGCAGAGCAGGGGGTCGATGCCGCGATTCGCAGTGAATCGGGGCTGCGCGCGGGAGTCAATTTGTATGCCGGCCACGTCGCCCACGCCGCGGTAGCGCACGCTACCGGTTTTGAACACCGGCCGATCGATTAAGAAGCCTGCATCCCGCGCCTTTTGCGCAATCTGCGCACCGACCGGCGCGTCAACTCACACGCCAATCGGTGACGGATGCGAGCTGGCGGCTGCAGCAAGAGATTGCGATAGCCGGACGGGTTAGTCGATCGGGAAGATTACTCCAGCGCATAGCTGCCGGGTGCTGCCTCAATCGGCCGATAGTTTTTACTGCCCGGCGCGGCCCGAGCCGCCACCAATTTACCGGAGCGTGGCGCCAGCCATTTTGCCCAATGGGGCCACCAGGAGCCACTGTGATGGCTCGCTTCCGATAACCAGTCTTCCGGGTCGTCGATATTTTCCGGATGCGTGTAGTAACGCGCGCCATCGATGCCGGGCGGAGAAATAATGGAACGGGTATGGCCCCGGTTTACCAGAACGAACTCCTTATCGCCCCCCAGCACGGCACTGCTCTGGTAACACGCTTCCCAGGGTGTGATATGGTCGGTCGAGCCTGCCAGCAGGTAACTGTCACAGTTCACCCTGCCGAGGTCAATCTTGCTGCCGCAGACGCTCAAGTCATCCTTTTCCAGTAACGGATTATTGCGATACAGCTCCAGGAAATCGCAATGCAGGCCACTGGGAATGCGTGTGATGTCATTATTCCAGTGCATAATGTCCATGCTGGGCATGTCTTCATTCAGGAAATAATTACTGACCCAGGCGTTCCATAACAGGCCGTTGGGTCGCATCCAGGCAAACATGCGCGCCATTTCCTCGCCCGTCATGGTGCCGCGCAGATTCGCGACGGTTTTTGATGCTTCAATAATCTGGTCATTGATCATGACCCCGACCTGGGATTCTGCGTGGGTATCGAAGTTGGTCACCGCAAAGGTTGCCGCATTAATTTTCGGGCAGAGTCGTCTGGGTTTCATGACGTCGGCGAGCAGGGCCGCGAAGATACCTCCGGCTGAAAAGCCAAACAGGTTGAGTTGTCGGGAGTCTGCAATGCTGCTGGTAACCTGGCTGCACTCGATTAGCGCATCGATGTAATCACTCAATCCCCAGTGCTTGTGTTCCCATCGCGGGTTGCGCCAACTTACCATGAATACGCGCTGGCCCTGGTTTAACAGGTAGCGGACGAGGCTGTTTTCCGGTGTCAGGTCGCACAGGTAGAAGCGGTTGATGGGCGACGGGATGACCAACAGCGGAATGCTGTAGGTTTTCTTTTTCAGGGGCCTGTATTCTATCAGTTCCAGCAGTTCCGAACGGTACACGACGCTACCCGGGGTAGTCGCCAGGTTCTCGCCGAGCCGGTACGTGTCGTTGAGTATCTTGCCGGGGATACCGCTGTGTTTAAGGACATCCTCCGTCATCATGCGCAGGCCGTGCATAAGGCTTGCGCCGCGGGTCTCAAAGGCGCGGCTCATGGCGTGGTTGTTGCTGATCGAGTGGCTGGGCGATAGCGATTTTGCCAGGTATTTGATGGCGGTACGGGCTTTTCTCTTGCTGTGCTCATCCAGGGTGGAGTCGCTCACCAGATCGTTGAGACTACCGCACCAGGCAAGGTAGGTCTGCATGGATGCCCGGTAGATGGGATTTACCTTCCAGTTCGCGTCCGCAAAACGGTGGTCGTCCTTCCTTGGTTCGATGTTGGATTGCCCGGTGACGATGCGCACCATTTCATTGCCCAGGCCCACCATGTGGGGCGTGAACAGCAGGGGCAGGGATATCCCCGCGCTGGCCATGGAGGTGAATGTGTCCCAGGGGTCGAAGTCCCGCTTGCCACAGGGCTCCGGCGATTTTTTTTCGGCGTCCTCGGACAGTCTATGATCGGGCTTCTTTTTGGGCATGAGCAAAGTGTAAGTAGAATAAAGGTTGTATGTATAATTATTATTCGGCGGCGAGCCAATCGCCAATTATCAAAAACTGCGGCACGTAAGTCAATACTGCAGCCGCGCAACAGTTCGCACTGACCGCGGGGAATTTTGCGCAGACCTCGTTATTGCGGGCGACCCCAAGCCGACGCCCACAGACTTGATGCTGTATCGGTGACGGATGCGGGCTAGTCGCGCCGCAGCAGGTATGCGCCCACCCCTGCGACCAGCAGGATGGGAAAGATCGAGACCAGGAACGCGGGTAGCTGATACGCCAGGGTGAGTTGGGCGAGCAATTCCTGCAAGACATTGAAGGTGTAGCCGATCAGCACGCCGATAAATACCCGATAGCCCATATTGGCCTCGCGCATCGGCCCGAACAGGCTGGAAATACCCACCAGCAGCAATGCGCAACATACCAGTGGTTGAAACAGTCGAGTCCAAAAGGTGTGTTCGTATTCCGCTACATCGAGGTCCTGGGATTGCCGGTACTTGAGGTTGAGCCACAGGTTGGTGGTCGACAGGTGGTGCGGTTCCTCGGTCAGAACCCTGAGCAACTTCGGGTTGAGACTGCTTTTCCACAGATAGGAGTCGAGCTGCTTCGATTCGGTGCGCTCGTCAGCCAGGTTTACCAGCTTGACCTTTTCCAGCGCCCAATGGGAGTCGTCATAGGTGGCGCTATCGGCATGCAAAAAGGAACTCATCTTGCGCTCCTTGTCGAAGCGGAACATGGTCAAGCCGGCAATTGACGTGTCGGGGCGGAAAGCCCGGATATAGATAAAATCATTGCCTTCCCGACTCCATAGCGAGCTGCGGGTTGGGGTACTGGCGCTCCAGCCTTTCACCTGCACTTCGATCTGCGCCAGCTTGCTATGGCAGGCAGGCACCACGTACTCGATGATCAGCAGCCCCGCCAGCGCGATTATCACCACGGGAATGCAGGAGATTCCGAACAGGTGAATTTTGGACATCCCGGCGCTGCGCATTACCGTGATTTCGTTGGTACTCGACAGCATGCCAAGGCCTACCAGGCTGCCGATCAGCATGGTTGCCGGGAGATAGCCATGGATTTCACCCGGCAGTTCCAGCAGTGCGATCACTAACGAATGATACAGGGTATATTTTTCCGAGAGATCCTCGGACTGGTCAACGATCGAGGCGATGAAATCAAGGCTCAGGATCAGCAGCAGCGTCATCAGGGTGGCGTTCAGGACATAGCCCATGACATAGCGGGTGATTATCAGGTGCATTGGCCTAGGTATCCCGCGTCGCGCGTTTGGCAAACCCGGGTTTGCGTAACGAACCGTTCATATGCAATACCATCCCGATGGCTATTACCAGGAACAGCAGGTGCGCGCTCCACATACCGGCGCTGATGTTAAGCTGGCCCGAGGCCAGACCGCTGCGCATGCTGTTGAGCAAGATCAGGTATAACAGGTAGATACCTATTGCCGGTAACAGGCCTGCGTAGCGGCCCCGGCGGGGATTGGTTTTGCTCAGCGCCAGCGCAATCATGGCCAGTGCCGGGACGACCATCGGCAGGGCGATGCGCCAATGCAGGGCAGCGCGTAATTTCAGATCGTCCGAGGCGAATAATTCGGATGTGGGGATGCCATCCTCCTTGGCGCGGTAAATCAGTGATTCGTTATCGGCAATGAGGCGCGACAGCTGCTCGAATTTCACTACTTCAAGTTGGGGCGGTCCCAGCGATCCTCGATAGTAATAGCCGTCACTGAAATCGACGTAGCGTGATCCGGAAGGCCGATCGGTCATCTTTCCCCTGTCTGCCAGCATCACGAAAAAGTCGGTGCGGCTTTTTTTGGGTTGCAGTTCCGCGATAAAGACATAGCGCATTTCATCGCTGTTACGATCGATCTTGCCCACATGGGAAACTCCGAGCCCACCCTTGTTGGGTTGCATCCGGCCTTCGCTGCGCAGGTTGAAGCTGCGGTAATTATCCGGGTTTACCAGCATCTGGTAGACCCTGGCCATCGAA
The DNA here is from genome assembly GCA_947258895.1 of uncultured Pseudomonadales bacterium. The sequence continues at coordinate 10,743 of CAMYKE010000028.1, forward strand.
TGGGGCGTCAGGTACAGGCTGACCGTGCCCACGATTACCACAATCACGAACGCCGGCAACAACACGATTTTGGTCATTTGCAGGGCGCTGATGCCGCACGCGGAGATAACGGCCATCTCACTTTCAGCATACATCCGGCCCACCGTCAGGATGGTCGCAAGGTAGAAACACAGGGGCAGCAATAACTCAAGGAAGCGCGGGATCGAGTAGAAGATCATGAGCAACAGGAATTCCTTGGGTAACTTGCCGCGCAGGATATCCTTGAGGTAGCCGTCGAGCTGGGAAAATATCGTAATGGTCAGCAGCACGAAGGCGATGGCCGCCGTGGTGAGCAGGATCTCCTTGATGATGTAACGGCTGATTGTAGACAAGTGCGGGGCCCTGTGGGGATTATTTTTCTGGTGCTATTCTAATCCAGCCGGAGCGTGACTGCAGCCTTTATCGCGGGTGTTGCGGCGGAATGCAGGGCAATGTCCCGCCGCTCTGCGGGCGCTTCGGGCAACACGGTTTTTGGGGTGTACGGCAGGCGGCGATATGTGTCTATAATAACGGCCAATTTTTGGGCAAGCAGTCGGCTTCCCTTACTCCTTTCACTTAACAATTACGGAAACAGCGCATGGCAGAACACTTTTTCGATCAGCTGTTGGCTATCATGGGCGTATCGCTGGTCGCGACGATGTTGCTGCGGCGGCTGCGGCTACCCAATATTATCGCCTACCTGCTGGCCGGAGCCGTGGTAGGGCCCCACGCAATGGGCTGGGTTGAGCAGCCCGCCGATTTCGCATTTCTCGCCGAGTTTGGCGTGGTATTCCTGTTGTTTTCCCTCGGGCTGGAGTTCTCGCTGCCAAAACTGGTGGCCCTGCGGGGCTCGGTATTCGGGCTGGGCGGCATCCAGGTTACTTTTTGCACCCTCGTGTTCGGCGGGGCGGTGTGGCTGTGGGGGACCTCGCTCGAGGCGGCAGTGATTATCGCAGGTGCACTGGCATTGTCATCGACCGCGATTGTTACCAAGGAACTCGCAGAAATGCGTCAGGTGCATAGCCGCCACGGCCAACTTTCGATCGGGGTGCTGCTATTTCAGGACCTCGCCGCGGTGGTGTGGCTGATCCTGGTGCCGGTGCTTGGCGGCGACGAGTCTGCATCGCTCTGGCATGCGCTGGGCTGGGCGTTGGCGAAGGGTGCGATTCTGACCGTGCTGTTACTGAGCGCAGGGAAGTATTTACTGCCACCCCTGTACCGGGAAATTGCCTTGGGGAAATCGGAAGAGGTGTTTGTTCTGGTTACCCTGGTAATTGTCATGCTCGCGGCCTGGCTGACACACAGCTTCGACCTGTCGATGGCCCTCGGGGGCTTCGTAATCGGGATGATGCTCGGCGAGAGCCCGTTCCGCCACCAGATCAATAGCGATATTCGTGGCTTCAAGGACATCCTGTTGGGTTTGTTTTTTGTCACCATCGGGATGAGTTTGCAGGTCGAGCTGGTGTTCGAATTCTGGCCACGGATATTACTGTTCGTCTGCCTGCTGGTGCTGCTAAAAGCGGTCCTGATCGGGTTACTGGTGAAAATGTTCGGGGACAGCCATGACACCGCCCTGAAAACCGGCCTTAACCTGGCCCAGGCGGGTGAGTTCGGGCTGGCGTTGTTGGCGCTGGCGGTAATGCACGGGGTGCTTCCCGACGACCAGGCCTCCTTTATCATTCTGGTAGCCGTATTTAGTATGGCCGCCAGCCCGTTCCTGATCCGCCATAACGAGTGGCTGGTTAGCGCATTGAGTTCGGTGATCGGCAGCGACACTGCACAACCCGTCTCATCAGAACCGGCGAAGCTGCCCGGGCACGATCACGTGATCATTGGCGGATTCGGTCGCATCGGGCAAACCGTCGCCCGGTTGCTGGACGCCAATGGCATTGACTACATCGCGATCGAGCAGAATCCGCAGGTGGTTGACGACGAGCGCGCCCGGAACCAGAATGTGGTCTACGGTGACTGTAGCAAGATCGAGATTCTGCGCAGTTGCCACATTGAAAACGCGCAGTTGGCAATCCTCACCTTCCGCTCCCTCGAGATGGCCAGGAATGCGATCGAGCAGATCCGCGGCGAGGGCATCAAGGTCCCGATTATCGCGCGCTGCCGGGAGCGGGGCAATATCTCCGAATTGCTATCGCTGGGTGCGGACCATGTGTTACCGGAAATGCTCCATGCGAGCCTGGCTGCCGGCGCCGATGTGTTAAGCCTGCTGGGATTGGACGAGGAGGAAATTGCGCGCCAGATCGAAATCGAACGCGAGGAGCAACTACGTTATCAGAGCTGACCCGCGTTTCCCTGCACCCGGCGCTGCGCTGTCTGAATGCCGCCGGGACCCGCTCCGGGCGGGCTGGTTTTTCTGCTTCAGCGCCGGATACGTCCGCCCATACTTGTTGGTCCGCGAATTGCGTTGGGCGCATACCGGGAGTATGGTTTTTTACCACTTGATCAGTGAGGGGGGAACAGGATGAACATCGTAACCGGTAAGCGGGGGTTTATCGCGGCACTGGTGGTTGCAGGTGTTTGCGTAGTGCCCGGTGCCGCGGCAAACACGGCCGGCAAGATGAATGTTGAGCCCGGGGTATACAAGCTCAAGCCGGGCTCGAAACTGCCTCTGAAAGGCCCGGTCGTGCGGGTCTATAGCGAGGGCTCAAACACCACCTACAGCCGCGTGGCGCCGCCCCGTAAATCCCTGCCGGTGCTGGTGAAATATACCGCTTCCTGCTCCAACAAGGGGCGGCTTGGCGGTGGTGACATTGCCATAGGCGAGGCAACAGCGAGTATTCGGGGCGGTGACCGATTTCGCAGCAAGTCCGTGTATGTGAAGGTGCCCTACAGCGCCGTCGCAGGGATCAATCCCGCACAACATTGTAATGAGCATGCGAAAACCCTGAGCCTGCAGCGGAACAAGCCGCTGGACAAAATTGTACAAAAGGGCTTCGCAGTGAGGATTCCTGACGTGCTCTCGGCCCGGGGCACTGCCTATTGCACCGCGGGTGGTTTGGGCAAGGGCGATGTGGCGAGCGATACTACTGACAGCCTGGTAATATTCCTGGATTGTGTCGCCAATCCCAAGGCGCGCGGCGCGACCGGCAGCAGCGACTAACCAAAGGAGTCGACGTATACATGGCAGCGCGTTCCCCGCAGAGCCGCCGTGCCGCAAGATCACGTATCCCAGGTCGTGTAAGGCGATGTAACTTATTTCATGCAGCCAGCATCTGAGAAGCTGGAGGAAGACAAAAATGACCGAATTTACCGCTCACACCCTGAAATCCGTTACCGGCGAAGCGAAGGATCTCCTGCAGAATGTCAATGCCGCTTACGGTTTTGTCCCCAACCTGTTCAGTTATATGGCGGAGGCGCCGACGGTGTTGCAGGCCTACCTGCAATTGAACGAACTACTGGAGAAATCGAGTATTCCCGCGGCGCAGTTGCAGGTAGCGCTGCTCGCCGTCAGCAAGGAGAATGATTGTGGTTTTTGTACGGTCGCGCATCGCGCGATTGGCAAGCAATCGGGCGCTAACCCGGAATCCCTGAATGCCTTGAATGAAGGCCGTGAGATTTCCGATCCGCAAGACAGGGCTATCGCGGACTTTACGAAATCGGTCGTCCGCAATCGTGGTTGGGTGCCCGAAGCCGATACCGAGGCCTTCCTTGCCGCCGGCTTTACCAGGCAGCAGATCCTGGAAGTGATTCTGGTGGTCACCATCAAGACTCTGTCAAATTACTGCAACCATTTCACCAGGCCGGAGGCCAATCCCGAGTTGCTGGCCATGCTGTAACGCAGCTCAGGCTTTCAAGCGCAACGACGGCAGGCGACAGAATTCCTGCCGGTTGGTAGCCGCCATATCTCACCGATTCGGCGATTCACTGCCCAGAAACCTTGTCAGTACAGTGCGAATTGCCTATTTGGTTTCTCGCCGGATCTTGCATGCTGTACGGAATTTTTCTCCTGCGGCTATAGCGACGGCTATCCCCTTAGTCGGAAAATCCCGTACAGCGCACAATCTCTCGGCGATAATTCCAAAAATCAAAATCGGTGAGATATGGCGGCTAGATCCCCAGGGATCCGGCCAGCCATGATTCGACCGTGGCAAAAATTTCCGCGCGATTCGTCTCGTTAAAATTGTCATGGTAGTTCTCCGGATAGTAATGCAGCTCGACCAGGGCAGGATCGATTTTGCCAATGGTGTCGCGGGCCACGGCATTATCCGCGAGGTGGTCTTGCCCGGCGAGCAGGACCAGCAACGGCTGCGACCAGCGGCTGATATTGCCGGGCAGGTATTGTTGCGCCTTGCGCAGTTCGTTGGCGAACCTTGCTGTGATTTCCGATGCCCTGATAGCGGTGGCCCTCTCCAGCCTTATTCGTTCAGTCAACTCGCGATCGTGGGTGAGCAGCGGCGTAAAATCCTCCAATGGCAGTTTTATTTTCGGGGCCAGTAAAGACAGCAGTCCCAGCGCGAGTGTCGCCGCTTTTGGCATCGCCAGGGCGTTGCCGAAATACGGGGATGACATGACAAAGCCCTTGATGATCGGGTCCGGCGCGGAGTTCCTGAGGCCAAAATGGGTGGCAATCAAGGCGCCCATCGAGTGCGCCATGATAATGATTGGCAGGCCCGGATGGTTGCTTTTTACCCACTCGACGAGCAGCGCAATGTCATCGAGGAATGCGTCGAAGGAGTCAATGAAAACGCGTCTCTTGCGCTCATGCCCGCGCAATTCCAGGCTCACGGTAACCCGTCCCGATTGCCTGAAGTACAGCGCCGGGGCCGCAAAATCTCCTGGATGGGACAGGCCGCCGTGGATGGCCAGCATGACCGCCTTGGGTTGCTCCGGCTCCCAGATATGAATGGCACGCCCGACACCATCGTTGCAGCGGAGTGTAGCGATACGATTTTCAGAAAAATCCAAACTATTGCGTCCCTCAATAATCCTGGTTGAT
>CAMYKE010000029.1 GCA_947258895.1 uncultured Pseudomonadales bacterium
GAGATATACAGGTCGACCATGCTCGATTCATTGGGAATCACCCGTACGGCTCCCCAACTGCCATTTTGCTGCAGGGTTTCGGACAATCGAAACGGAATAAACCGGGATTCGGCGCGGCGTATTTCCGGCAATGAAATCGGGTTATCCTGTTCCAGCAACTCATCAATGCCGGGCTCGAAAATAACCACCCCGACGTCGAGCAACTTGTCCTCACTGACGTCACTGGTCGCATACTGGAGCGGCGTAAAGTCTGTGGATTTGACGGTCGTGGTCGAGCACGCCGTCAAGCTCAGGAAGAATACTGTAACTGCCAAAACTCTCATCGTCATCTACGTTTCCAACACCCTGTTCGTTTCCTGCCCGGCCCTGCCAGCCTCTTGCAAACCTGCCTCGGCCGCCGCCGCGCTGGTCGCTACCGGCGGCTATTTTTCCTTGCCCTTGTTTTTGTACTTCCGATATTCTTCCCAAAGCTTATCACGCAACTCGGAGTCGGTTTCCTTCATGGCCGCTTCACGCAACTGGCGCGCGACGACGTCATCATCAGATCCGTCTGGAATATCGGGTGGCACCGGGTTAGTGGCCGCGACCTGCTCGAAATCGCCGTCGCGCTGATCCGGATTGGCTGGCCGGTTACCAGAGCCGGACCCGGAAATCGGTTCCCGGTACTCGCCGTCGCCACCAATATAACCACTGCCATCGGCCTGCTCACCGCCAGCGCCGCCGGGCCCCTCGCCAGTCTCGGAATCCTCCAGGCCTGCTCCGCGCGCTTGCTCCTTCCCCCGGACATAGTCGCGCTCGCGCAAAATCATACCCTCGAAGCGGCCATAGGATTCTTCCAGCGATCTGTCCAGCACCGCCAGCTTCTCATCGGCAGTCTGCGCACCGCCGGCACCAGCGCCTTCCTGACCAGCGGGAATTCCCGCCTGCTCGCCCGCGGACTGGCCGGATTGGCCGCCAGTATCACCTTCGCCGTCCGGATTCTCTCCTTCCGCACCGCCCTGCTCGAGACCATCGCCAGTACCGGCCGCTGCAGTTTGGGGCAACAAAATGGGGAAATCCGTAGCCTCCATCGCGCCGCTGGCATCAGCGCCGCTACCGGCATTGCCGCGCGCATTCTCGAAGGCTTCCAGAGCCGCGGACAAAACATCATCGCCCGATTCACCGGCAGAACCACCCTGGCTTGCTTGCTCGCCTCCCGGCTGCGCACCCGCAGAGGGCTGCTGGTCACCGCCCGCTTCCTGACCGGAGGATGATTCACTGCCGCTGGCAGAGGACTGCTGCCCGGACTGGCTGGAACTCGCTGTTTCGCCCCGCTTACTCGAACTGGAAGACGATGCGGGCTGCTGCGAGGAACTCGGCGACGACGGCGACGGCATCGAAGCACTGGGCGACGAACTGCTCGACGAGCTCGATGGACTTGACGGCGATGGCAGTGAAGCGCTGGGCATCGAGGGTGGCGTCGGCGGCGATTGGGGCGGTGTCTGGCAGGCGTACAACAGCATACCGAGCAAAATGATGAAAACGCTGCGTCGCATGAGTGACATGGTAATTTACCCTCAGGTTTCCGGCTGCACTTCAAACACGTGCCGGTAAGAAACGCCCTTGGTAGCGACAGGTTGTCCTTCGACAAAACGCGGGCGATAGCGCGTCGCCTTTATCGATCGTTGCACACGCAAATCCATAACATCCGGAGGATTCGAATCGATAATCTGAATGCCCTTTGCCCTGCCGGAAGGTGTGATATCGAAGATCGCGTCAACATAACCGGTCTTGTCGGATTCGGCCAGGCGCTCTTTGGGTGAAGTGTAAAAAGACAGCACATGAGGCTTGCCGAAGTAATTCTGCAGATCGTCACGGGCCGCCTCATCATCAGAAAACTGGTCCTGCGCACGCCGGTAGATCTTGATTGCCGAATCCCTCTTGTTGAACATAAAGTACCAATCTCCCAACTGGACCATCGCCCGCAGCTTTTTTCGCGATGGTATTTCCGGGTTCGCTGCGATTAATTCCACGCGCCTGCTCAGCGCACGCTTGCCCTCACTGAAAGGGTTCAGCGAGAACACGGTCTTTTGCACATCGCTCTCGGAAAAAACAACGTCCGCCTGCCGCCCCGGCGCCGCTAACACTCCGGTCGCATGAGCGGATTGCAGGACCGCCAGCTGGTAATTGGTCTGCGCCTGGCGGTACAGCGCTTCGCTCAGGCGCACGTCATCCCCGCGAAAATTTTCCTCGATAATGCTGATTGCCTGTTCGTTCAGTGCCCGGGCCTGCAACAGGTGAATACCCGGGTCCGCCGAGGTGCCGAGTGCGTACGCATCCATGTGCCACTCGATCATCGTGACGATCGGCTGCAGCAGTCGCGCATCCGAATACCCAAAGTGTCGCCGCTGCAGCGCATAAAGGGAGGCCTGGCGATGGTTGGCGCTCTCCCAATCGTCCTGCGCCTCATAGCTGGCAATCAGGTGCCTGAGAATCGGGGCCTGCGCCAAACTGTGCAATCCCTCATTGACCCGGCTCAAATGCAATGCTCGCTTGAACGACAGGACCGCATCGTCATTGTGACCTTGAGTTTGCTGTGCCAGTCCCAGACCCATTACCTGCTGCACCAGACGATTATCATAAACCCCGTGCTCGTCCTCAAGAGCCGCAATAGTCTGGCGATAGAGCTCGACCGATCCATGATAATCGGCAGTTTGCAACGGTAGCTCGTGCCCCGGGAAGTCCGCGGCGGTTTCAGCCAACTCGTCACTGGACACGAACCCCCCTTGGGGTGTCGCAAGAAACGTACCCTGCTGCGCAGTGCTGGCAATCGCCTCCAACACAAGGCAACCGGAGAGGCCGAGGACGGCGGTCCAGCCGGGCAGATTATAATTATATGTTCGTACGCCCATAAACAGACTCTGGCTATCGAGGGGGTAGTAGAAACTCCGACCACGCGACACCGGCAACGTTCCAGCACCGGATAAATTCCGCAGTGCCACACGTCGTCTCGGAGTACCGGCTCTACCACCGGATGTAACCTCCGGTTTGAGGCCTGGCTATCGATACCTGATCAATCTCCGGTCTTGGCCTCGCTCGCGAGATACCAGTTCCTAGTATTGAAGACGTCAACCTTGCGCCAATAGTTCCCGTAAATCAATAATCGCTGCATTGGCACGGGATATATATGAAGCCATCACCAGAGAATGATTTGCAAACAATCCGAAGCCACTGCCATTCAGTATCACCGGGCTGCGCAATGCAGTTTGGGTGCCTTCAAGCTCCCTGATTATCTGGCGCAGGCTGACCCGCGCATTCTTCTTGTCGAGCGTTTCGGAAAAATCAACCTCCACCGCCTGCAGGAAATGGATCAGGGCCCAGGCGGTGCCGCGTGCCTCATAGTATACATCGTCAATTTCAGTCCAACCCGTTTTTACCTCCATTTCCGCAGGCCCGGGAGTTGATTGTTCGGCGGCGGCATCCCCCGCCAGGTCGGTATTCAGCCGTTTCTGGCCAACACTTGCACTCAGCCGCTGGGACAAGCTGCCGAGACGCGTCTCGATGTCGGACAGCCAGGTGCGTAAGTTGTCGGCACGGGCGAAAAACTGGGCATCGGACGCGCGGGACTGAGTCAAACGATGGCGATAGCGCCGCAACGCCTGAATGCCAGTGCGGTACTCGGATTCCGAAGGTGGAAATAGCCAGCTGGAATTGTCAAAATTAAACTGCGGTTCGGTAATCACCAGGTCCGGATCTTCCCGGGACTGTGACTGGGAACGACTGAAATCCTTGCGCAGCGCGCGTGATAAGTCTCGCATCTGCACCAGCACCCCGAACTCCCAATTTGGAATGTTATCAAGCCAGACCCCCGGCAGCATTACATCATTCGACAGGTAGCCACCGGGTTTCTCGAGTAACACGGTGGCAACCCGGATCAGGGTGCTCACCGTCGTATAGCCAACCACCACCTTTTCATTGGCTTGCGCCGCCTCCGCCGCCGCGTGCTGATTCACATCGAAGACATCCGGCTCGCTGCTCCAGTAGAGGCTCACGCCGATAAACAACAGGAACAACACCCCCACCGCGGCAGCACCAATGATTCGAATTTTTCCGGCAACCGTTGCAGTGTCCATCAGTGCGTCCCGTCACTCGTCCCATGTGGCATGGAACCATGCCCCAAACTTGCCGGCAGGCTCCCCATTTCAATAACCGGCACCGTAACCGACAGTGGTTCAGTGCCTGCGAAATGCAATCGCAGAGTAACGGTTTCCCCTACCTGCAGCGAACGGGTCAAGCCCGTAAGCATCAGGTGATAGCCGCCTGGAGAAAAAGATACCGTTTCATGGGCTGCGACCGTGACCCGATCTTGCAAGCGCATGCCCATCACACCCGCGCGCTGTTGATGTCGGTGAATTTCCGCCGCGACCGCGCCGGCGACTGTCGCACCAGTAAGCACCAGGGCATGCCCGGTATCATTATGCAAATCGAAATATATCGCCGCAGTGGTCACGCCCGGCGGAGTCGGATAGGCAAACGGGTTGTGCACCGCGCCTGCTGCCAGGGTGCTGCCGACCAGCAACCCGTTCAGGCCTATTGCCGTAACCACAAGCCAGACCAGTAACGACCCACGACCGCTCCTCTTGATCCCACCATTACCCAAACCCGGCAATCTCCTCTTAAGTTAGCTCGCGTAACCATCCGGCGCCTGCCGCACATTGCTATTCCCAGCCGCCTGGTTACACTGGACGGAGTACCAACGAACGAATCGCACCTTGAAATGTCTCAGGAAACTCCCTGCCAGCAAAGCATAATAGTGAATCAGAGCGGATGAAGACAAGGCGTTTAACAGTTTGGCTGGTTATTTTTACGATAACCGCGTTTCTCCCGGCCTGGCGTGCGGCCGGCGCTGAATCCAGCCCCGCGTTGACGCGCCCCGCCACCCTGTCGTTAACCCGACAGGAACCCGAATTCCTGGCGGTAGACGACGCCTTTCGGTTAACCGTCCGGCGAGAGGGCGATCAATTGCACCTCGCATGGCAAATAGCCGACGGTTATTACCTGTACCAGCATCGCTTCCAGATCAAGCCGCAGCTGAACAACGCAGACTTGCTGGCACCCCTCGATTTCCCACCCGGAGTTGCCCGTCAGGACGAGGTGTTCGGTCCCATTACTGCCTATTATGGCGAGGTCGAATTAACGGTCGTATTGCCACCGCGGGTTACGGCCGAGGATGCCGGAGATATACTCGTGACCTACCAGGGCTGCGCAGATGCCGGGCTCTGCTATCCACCCCGGAAGCGCACAATAAGACTGATAGAAGATGGCGGCGTGACCATTCACGGGTCGATATCCGGTCATTGAGCCACACCCGGGAACGCCTGTTTTTCATTTGCGCCCGTCACCTTGCATCCATCCTGCGCTGCGCCTGCCGACGACCAATCCGAGAAAAATTGGCTAAAATTCTTTAAAAAACGACAAATTGAAGGCAAAATACAGCAACAGAATTGATCGAACAACTACAAAGTTAACTATCGAGATCATTTTTGAATGCCCACACTCTCGCCATGCCCAATACCCAAAAGCCCGTTAGCCCTGCAACAGGCCAGAGGGGATACGCACGGCCGAGGACTCAGCACGACCACCCGGAAAGTCTCCGCCGCTAACAAAACTTACATAATTACCATCATGAGAGTGCCAGAATGGACATACGTAAGATAAAGAAGCTCATCGAGTTAATAGAAGAATCGGATGTTGGTGAAATCGAAATTCATGAGGGAGAGGAATCTGTACGCATCAGCCGCCGCAGCGCTCAGGCGGTGACTGCACCCGCGTCCGCTCCCGCTTATGCTCCGCCACCGGCATCGGCAGCGACCCCCGTTTCAGCTTCGCAAGCGGCGGGCGAAGAGGCCCAGGAACCAATTTCGGGTCATACCGTGAAATCACCAATGGTGGGTACTTTCTATCGATCTCCGGCACCCAACGCTCCGGCTTACGCGGAAGTAGGCAAGTCCGTAAAAGTGGGAGACCCCATCTGCATCGTGGAGGCCATGAAAATGATGAACCAGATCGAAGCCGATAAGAGCGGTGTGATCGAGGCTATCCTGGTAGAAGATGGTGAACCCGTCGAATTCGATCAGCCTCTGGTTGTGATCGCCTGAGTACCTATAACTATAATCAACCGTCAGGAAAAGCGTTCCATGCTTGATAAACTTGTTATCGCCAATCGCGGCGAAATTGCGTTGCGGATCTTACGAGCCTGCAAAGAACTGGGAATCAAGACCGTTGCCGTCCATTCACAGATAGACGCAGACCTGAAGCACGCTCGCCTCGCCGATGAAACGGTATGTATCGGCCCCAACCCATCCAAGGACAGCTACCTCAATATTCCGGCAATTATCAGTGCCGCTGAGGTAACCGATGCCACTGCCATCCATCCGGGCTACGGCTTTCTCGCTGAAAACGCGGACTTTGCGGAACGAGTAGAAAAAAGCGGCTTTGTGTTTGTGGGCCCTACTGCCGAGGTGATTCGGTTGATGGGTGACAAGGTATGCGCAATCGAGTCGATGAAAGCTGCGGGGGTTCCCACGGTCCCCGGTTCGGACGGCGCGCTGGATAGCGACGATGAGCGCAGCCTCCAGATTGCGCGCGAGGTCGGCTATCCCGTCATCATCAAGGCCGCGGCGGGCGGCGGCGGGCGTGGCATGCGTGTCGTGCATACCGAGGCTACCCTGCTTAAATCCAAGCATGTCACCCAGGCAGAGGCCAAGGCCGCATTCGGTAATGACCAGGTCTACCTTGAAAAATATCTTGAAAACCCGCGCCACGTCGAGGTTCAGGTACTGGCCGATGGCAAGGGCAACGCCGTGCACCTTGGCGACCGCGATTGCTCGATGCAGAGGCGCCACCAAAAGGTGGTGGAAGAAGCCCCCGCGCCGCTGATTAATGAAGAATCACGACAACAGGTGTTCGAGAGTTGCGTCAATGCCTGCATCAAAATTGGTTACCGTGGCGCCGGCACCTTCGAGTTCCTCTACGAGAAAGGGCACTTTTATTTCATTGAAATGAACACCAGGATTCAGGTCGAACACCCGGTATCGGAAATGATAACCGGCATTGATATTATCAAGGAACAACTCAGGATTGCAGGTGGCGATCCGCTGAGTTTCAGCCAGGACGATGTCCAGTTCCGCGGCCACGCCATCGAGTGTCGTATCAATGCCGAAGATCCGAAGACATTTATGCCTTCGCCGGGCAAAGTCAGTATATTCCATGTGCCCGGTGGACCGGGAATTCGGGTGGATTCGCACGTCTACTCCGGGTATACGATTCCGCCGTTCTATGACTCGCTGATTGGCAAGCTTATCGCCTACGGAGAGGACCGGGACACCGCTATCATTCGCATGAAAAATGCCCTCGACGAGATGATCGTGGATGGCATCAAGACCAATATCGAACTGCATCGACAGATCATGCAGGACACCAAATTCCAGCAGGGCGGCGCAAATATACATTATCTCGAGAAGAAGCTGGGCCTGTAGGGATTAATTCACAGCCATTGCGCGCCTGATTCGAGGCGTGCAACAAACCCCCCCGGAGTACACTTGGTCGGACACGCGCCGTACCTCGGTCGATATCCGTAATTTCTACCAGACCAGGCTTCTTCCGTGCATTGGATCCAGATCAGCACCCCGACAGACAGCGACCACGCAGAGCGGGTTGAGAACGCCATGACCAGCCTGGGCGCACTCGCTGTCACCCTTGGCGATGCCGCCGACCAGCCCCTGTTTGAACCCGCTCCCGGCGCAACCCCGCTGTGGGAAACGATTCAGGTAGTCGGGTTGTTTGAGGCGAACGCCCCTATCGCCAGCATAACCGGCCAATTGCGGACCCTGTGCGGGTCCCACCCCTGCCGCCTGAAGGTCGAAATCCTGGAGGACAAGGACTGGTCGCGCGAATTGATGGAGCACTTCAAGCCAATTCGGTTTGGCCGGCGCTTGTGGATATGCCCCACCTGGACCGAGCCTCCGGACCCCGGCGCGGTAAACCTGATGCTCGATCCGGGTATGGCGTTCGGCACCGGCACTCACCCCACCACCGGATTGTGCCTGGAATGGCTGGAGCGACAGGCACTCCAGGGCAGCACCCTGATTGATTATGGCTGCGGGTCCGGGGTGCTGGCGATAGCTGCGCTGCTATTAGGGTGCAGGCATGCCTGGGCAACCGACATTGACCCACAGGCGATCGCTGCGACGCTCCGGAATGCGGCGCTGAACCACGTCTCCCCCAACCGCCTGGAAGTAGCACTACCTGATGCGATATCGTTGCCGGTCGCCGACATTGTAATGGCCAACATCCTGGCTGGACCACTGCTTGAACTGGCCCCGGAACTGGCCGCCCGGTGCCGGGCGGGCGGGACGATCGTTCTTTCCGGGCTGCTGGCAAACCAGGCAGAAGCGGTACAACAGGCCTATGCATCCTGGTTTACAATCGCCAACCCCCTGGCGCGCGATGGTTGGGTGTTATTGGCCGGCAACCGCGTCGCCGATGGGTAAGTCCTGCTACACTGGTACTCGAGACGCATCGATTACCATGGGCGCTGTCACGCCAACCGAATCCGCAACTATCAACTGGACGGAGTAGTAACCAACCATGGAAGACTCTCTCCTCACCAAATGCCCGCATTGCAAGACCCTGTTCCGTATCAACTACGACCACCTGGCCGTTGCCGACGGGCAGGTTCGATGCGGCGTGTGCTTCAAAGTGTTCAATGCGCCCAGCGAGGGCCTGTCCTACAGCGAGGGTCCCGGCAGCGATCGGGATACAACCTTCGGTCACAAGATAGCAGCCAGGGGCCAGGCTGAAGCTTCCCCAACCGCAGCCGGTACACCCGCGCCCGCGCACCACCACGTGGCGCAATTGCAGATCGACGACGAACCGCTCGAGGCAGTGCTGTTTACCAATACCCAGCGACACAGCGGTCGCCCCCTGCTATGGGGTACGTTAAGCGTGGCGGCACTGGTACTACTCGGCCTGCAGTGGGCCTGGTTCGCCAAGGATCGCTATGCACACCAGCCGCAATGGCACCGCTGGTATGCAACGGCTTGCAGCGCCCTCAACTGCAAACTTCCCGAATACCGTGATATCGACCAGCTTGGCACCGAACGGCTGGAAGTGCGCAGTCACCCCGAATATCGAAATGCCCTGATTGTCGACATGGTGGTGAATAATACCGGTCTTGGCCGACAACCACTGCCGGCATTAAACATGGAATTTTACGATATCAATGGCGCCATCGTGGCGCAACGCATGTTCGGGCCGGACGATTACCTTGCCGGAGTTAACAATCCGATCAACAGCATTTCCGTGCGCGCTCCGGTACACTTTTCCTTCGCCATCATTGACCCCGGAGAAGATGCGGTAAATTATGCTATCGAATTAGCAGAAGCGCCGCAGCAGACCAATTAGCTTGCTTCGCTGGCGCGCTTTGCCCTTCCCCGGGCTCTCGCCCCGGAGTATCATAGCGACCGGCTGGAACGCCTGCTACCAGCAGCCGGAACGGGTACTCCTTGCCGCCAGTCGCGGCACGCCAGCGGGCCGGCGATCTGCGCTTGCGCGCCGGCTAACCCACCAGGGTATTTTTGAATCAGTGTTTACTATCGGTCCCTACAGTATTACCAACCGCGTCCTGCTTGCCCCGATGGCGGGCATTTCCGATCGCCCTTTCCGCCAGCTCTGTCGAGAATTCGGTGCCGCACTCACTGTATCCGAAATGGTAACTGCTGACGCGCGCCTGTGGGATACCGCCAAGTCCCGGCAGCGGATGAATATTGCGGAAGAAGCTGGCATTCGCTCGGTACAGATCGCCGGTTATGACCCCGCTATGATGGCGCATGCCGCTCGCCATAACGTCGCGCAAGGCGCCGTAACGCATGCGTTGCGGGCCGTTGACGTTGGCCGCCACTAGCCCACCGACGGACGCATCCGGCCAGGGCGACGCCACGGGTGTCTGCACGCCATGGTCGGCCAGGAAGGCTTG
>CAMYKE010000030.1 GCA_947258895.1 uncultured Pseudomonadales bacterium
CCGGGCGCAGCACCGGTCCGCACTTGCACTATGAGTTCCTCATGAATGGGGTTCATCGTAATCCGCGCACCATCCTCAACAAGCTACCCAAAGCGAAATCGATTCCCGAGCAAGAGAGGCCACGCTTCCTGGCAGAGACCCAATCCCTGCTGGCACAACTTGAAGCAAACGACCGTTTTCTGGCCTACAGCCAGTAGGTACTGATAAGGCATCAATTCGGCATTCCCGGGCAGACACTACGCTGCACCGAGTCACAGGAAACAGCGATTAATCCGTAATCAAGATGAGGCAAGCTGAGCGAACCATGGGCAATCAGCAGGCGAGCTTATTTATCGGCTTGATGTCCGGCACCAGCATGGATGGCGTTGATGCAGCGCTAGTCGAATTCGGAAACAACAGCCCAATCCTTGTGGCATGGCATAGCCTTGAAATGCCCCTGGAATTGCGTCTTCAAATTGAAGCGCTCACCAGCCCCGGAGAGGACGAGATTGACCGTTTCGGCCAGCTGGATACCGAATTAGGCAAGCTGTTCGCCCGGGCCGCACTGGAACTGATTGCCAAGGCCGGAAAGGAACCGGCGCAAATTTCTGCTATCGGCAGTCACGGCCAGACCATCCGCCATCGTCCCGGGTTTGTACACCCCTATACCCTGCAGATCGCGGACCCGAATACGATTACCCAAATTACCGGCATCACTACTGTAGCGGATTTCCGGCGTCGTGATATGGCGGCCGGTGGCCAGGGCGCGCCGCTGGTGCCGGCTTTTCATGCGCAGGTATTTCGCTGCGACGAGCATGATCGCGCAATCCTCAATATCGGCGGCATAGCGAATTTGACACTGCTCCCCGCTCATTCGGAACGCCCCGTGACCGGCTTCGATACCGGCCCCGGCAATGGCCTGCTGGATAGCTGGACGCTGCAACACCTCGGCAAAACCTACGACGAGGGAGGTCAATGGGCAGCGACAGGCTCTTGCCAGGCACGGCTGCTGGAGCAGCTACTGGCCGACCCCTACTTCGCGTTAGCGCCGCCCAAAAGCACGGGCAGGGAATACTTTAGCTCTCACTGGTTGACAGCGGCACTCGAGCAAGCCCATACGGACTATGCAGCTCAGGATGTCGCGGCGACTCTGGTTGAACTGGTGGCGCGCCCGATTTGCGTTGCACTGCAGAACCATTTGCCGGCTTGCGATGAACTGTACATTTGCGGTGGTGGTTCCCACAACCAGGCGATGTGTACTCGCATCAGCGCATTGCTGCCGGCGACCCGCGTTCAATCTACCCAGGTACTGGGTGTCGATCCGGACTGGGTGGAAGCACTGGCCTTCGCCTGGCTCGCCAGGCAGACCCTGGAGCGTAAGCCGGGAAATCTGGTGTCCGTCACCGGCGCGCGCAGTTCCTGCGTGCTGGGGGGGGTGTATTACGCCTGATTGTTTCTGTCGTTAAATCGGCAGCAGTCAGAGGGGCAGGTTATTAACACATTGCTAGATCGAAAATGACGAGCCACAGCCACAGGTGGTTTTCGCACTGGGATTGCGAATCACAAAACGAGAGCCCTCAAGTCCCTCTTCATAATCGACTTCCGAACCAAGCAAGTACTGGAAACTCATGGGATCGACGACCATTGCTACCCCCTGGTTTTCTACCCGGGTATCGTCCTCCGCGACTTCATCGTCAAAGGTGAAGCCGTACTGAAAGCCCGAGCAGCCTCCGCCGGTCACAAAGACCCGCAGCAAAAGTTCGTCGTTACCTTCATTCTCGATCAGCGCCTTCACTTTATTCGCTGCCGCATCACAGAATGTCAGGGGTGCCTGAGCTACCACTCCGGACATAAGAATTACCTCAGATTCGCTTACAATAACGGTATTATCCATTTACCCGAGTAATTTAGTCAAGTATTTACAACACTCTTCGTATCTTCATCCAGTTCCGAAGTGACCGCTACACTCGCACCGCCGTTGGCTTCCTGCTTCCCGTCGTCGCCATGGAGCAAACTGCCGTTAACCTGGGCGCCCATCACCATTTCAATAAGGTTATAGTGCACGGTACCGGTCACTACCGCATTCGCCGCAAGCTCGACATGCTCGGAAGAATAGACGTCGCCAATAACCTGACCGTTGATGATGATGTTCGGCGCGCGCACCTCTCCTTCCACTACGCCATGGTCGCTGATCCGGACGACGGCGGCAGACTCTTCAGCCGCGATCACGCAACCCCGCACCCTGCCGTCGACATGCAGGCCGCCGGTAAAGTGCACGTCACCAATGATGTCAGTCTTGCTCGAGACCAGAGTATCGTAGTGGTGCCGGTTTTTTTTGCGAGCCTTTTTCTTTTTACTGCCTAACATTAACGAGTGCCTCCTGGATTACCCAGTCAAATTGACGAGTTATGGATTGTGGTTTTTCGCCGTCGGATTGAGCAACTATCTCAACCTTTTCGACCACAAAGTCCGGTGGGACCTGAATGCCCAGCGACATATTCTGGAAATAACGAAACTTGAATTTCACCTCGTCCTGAGCCGCCGCGAGCTGGCCCATTTCAAGCACGCCGGGGATGCCATCCTCCGATCCGGTCAACCGCAGCTCCGCGGCACCCGTCAAGGGTTCGTCGTTCTTGCCAACCTGGGTCATGACCCAGTTCACTGTAAATTCATTCTCTGCGGCGCCCCGGGCTACCGCCAGGCCTTGCACGTGCAATCCCTTCACGTCAGCTTCCGGATTCATCACACTTTTGTAAAAAGCGACCTCCTTGCCCAGTTGCCGCAGCTGGTCTTCCATCTCCTTGATTGCCTTCCGCGAGTTCTCGACCGCCACCTTATCGACCAGGCGATCACGCGTCAGGGTCGTGATTTGCTGCTTCATCTGGCGTAGCCGGGTCCGATCTCCAGGAGCGACCGTCTGCAGCTGGTTCTGGTAAAACAGGCCCGCAACGAAACCGCCAGATCCCAGCGCGGCGCCGATTAGCAACAACACCAGGAAAAAAGTGAAACGTCGCCACGGCCGGTATGACCTGACCACCAGTTTGTGTTGTTTGCTGCCGCGAACTTTTGCCATGGAGAATCTCTACGGTGCTGCTGCTGTTGGCAAGGCGGTGGTGTTTCCCGGCGAGCCACGCCTTGCCGTGTTCGCTGGCACGCAACCCCAATTCGCATGCTTCAGGTTGGCGTAGATCTCGAGGGGCCTCAAGGCAGCAGGCCAATGGCCGCAAGACCCGTCGTCTCGTCCAGGCCGAACATCAGGTTCATATTCTGCACCGCCTGGCCTGCCGCGCCCTTGACCAGGTTGTCGATGACCGCCAGCACTACGATCACATTCCCTCCCTGGGGTCGGTGAACTGCAATGCGGCAGTGATTGGCACCTTTCACGCTGCGCGTTTCGGGATGCGACCCGGCTGGCATAACATCGACAAACGGCTCATCCCGGTAGCAAGACTCATAAATTGACTGTAGCTTAGTCTCGCCGTTATTCAATGCAGCGTCGGCCAGGGCGCGCTCATTCAGTGTCGCATACAGAGTGGCATGAATTCCGCGAATCATCGGGGTCAAATGTGGCACAAATGTCAGGCCGACGCGCTCTTTCGCCACCTCCTGCAACCCCTGGCTGATTTCTGGCAGGTGGCGGTGTCCGGCTACGCCATAGGCCTTGAAGCTTTCGCTGCATTCCCCCGCCAGGGTAGCAATAGCGGGGCTCCGCCCGGCACCGCTGACACCGGACTTGGCGTCGGCGATCAGGCTGCCAGCGTCAACCAGGTCATGGCTCAGGAGCGGCAGGAAACCGAGCTGGACTGCGGTTGGATAACAGCCCGGATTTGCCACCAATCGTGCACCCTTTACCTGCTCGCGGTTCATTTCGGGCAAACCATACACGGCGGTGGCGATCACTTCCGGACAGGCGTGCGGCTGGCCGTACCACTGCGACCATTGCCCCGCATCCTTGATCCGAAAGTCGGCGGACAGATCGATAACCCGGATCCCCGCCTCGAGTAATTCGGGCACCTGGCCCATGGCTACTCCGTTAGGGGTGGCGAAGAACACCACGTCACAATCCGCCAATTCCGCTAGCGTTGGCGATTTGAATTCAAGATCAACTGCGCCACGCAAGTTGGGAAACATCTCCGCAACCTTCACACCCTGCTCGGAGCGTGAGGTGATCACCCGGATAGTTACGGAAGGGTGATTGGCCAGAATCCTGAGCAATTCCACACCCGTGTAACCGGTTCCCCCGATAATGCCAACCTGAATCACATAAACTCCATGGTATTTGAACGTTAATCATTTACTCTATCGAGGCCAGTATAATAAAGTCCACCGTTAATGCACAAAACAATCCCGCCGGTGGCAACAGAATTCGGATGCGCAGCCTGACCACGACAATGGAAAACTTCCGCAACCGCCTGGCCAACCTGGATGCGCTGCCCCAGTTCGCGCTGCTGGGCGTGTTATCGGGAATAGGGACAGGCGTTATTATCGTGCTGTTCCGCCTCGCCATCGAAATTCCGCTACGCCTGGCCCTGCCCGACGGGTCCCCCGATAATTTCGAGGCGCTGGGGCCAGTGACGCGCTTCCTGGCACCGCTGCTGGGCGCACTCACTATCGGCCTGTTACTTTCATCCCTGGCCAAGGAATATCGCTCGATGGGCGTCACCCACGTGCTGGAGCGCCTTAACTTCCATGAAGCCAACGTGTCATTGCGAAGTGCATTTAGCCAGTTTGCAGTGGGGGTGATCAGTCTCGTTAGCGGCAACTCCGCGGGGCGCGAGGGGCCTGCCGTGCACCTTGGTGCCGCCTTTAATTCATTCGGCGGTCGCCATCTTGGTTTACCCAATAACAGCGTCCGGGTACTGGTCGGCTGTGGCACCGCCGCAGCCATCGCGGCCTCGTTTAACACTCCCATCGCCGGGGTCATCTTCGCCATGGAAGTGGTGTTGATGGAGTATACGATCGCCGGCTTTACCCCGGTAATATTAGCGGCGGTTTCGGCCACCGTGGTATCGCGTATGGTCTACGGCAATGAAATCGCCTTCGAGGTCCCGGCGCTGGCTATCCAGTCGCTGTGGGACCTGCCAATCACCATCCTGATGGGTTTTATTCTGGGCGCGCTGGGCTCCCTGTTTATCAGGATCATCACACTGAGTGGCAAACTGCAGCACATACACTTCATGCTTCGCGTGGTGATTGCCGGCACGGTGACGGGTATTCTGGCAGTGCTGGTTCCTGCATGCATGGGCATTGGTTATGATTCTGTCGCCGATGCGTTGGCCGGAGAGGTGAGCCTGGGCATCCTGTGCGGCCTGGTGGCGGCCAAGACACTGGCAACCGCGATTTCGATCGGCCTGGGCATGCCCTACGGCCTGATTGGCCCAATCGTGGTTATCGGCGCCGCGGCCGGGGCCGCACTGGGCATTGCTGGCGAGCTGCTGGCGCCGCAATATACATCGGAAGTGGGCCTCTACGCGATGCTGGGCATGGGTGCAATGCTGGGCGCGGTCCTGCAGGCGCCACTGGCGGGGCTGATGGCATTACTGGAACTCACCGGCAATCCGAACATTATCCTGCCTGGCATGTTGATCATTGTGGTCGCCAATCTGACCACCCGAGCGGTATTCAAGCAACGGTCGATCTTCCATGAGATGCTCTCGATGCGAGGAATCAGCCTGGATCAAACACCCGTGTTGCAGGCCCTGAGACGGGTGGGCGTGGTAAGCCTGATGAACAACAAATGTGTCAGCGAGGAGCAACTCACCGATATCGACCGGGCACAGGCAATCCTTGAAAAAAATCCGGACTGGATCGTCATTACCAAAGACCGCAAGCCAATCTCGCTGCTCCGGGCGGTGGACCTCGCAAGATACCTGGCAGAAAGTGCACCGAATGATGCCGCTGCCGAACCGGAAACCGCCGCCGCAGAACCGGCCAAACTGGATTTGCTGGAAATTCCTGCACGGCGCCGGGACCTGGCGAACATCCATCGCCAGGCCACGCTGCAGGAGGCCTTTAACAGGCTGCACAAGGCCAAGGTAGAAGCGCTTTACGTGGAACGGGTGCGCGCCCCCATGATCACCTCGGTGATGGGAATCGTGACCCGCGACGATATTGAAAACTATTACCTTCACAAATAACACGGAACCCCGCCTGCCATGCTGTGGTTAAAAGCCTTTCACCTCATCAGCGTTATCTG
This sequence comes from uncultured Pseudomonadales bacterium, assembly GCA_947258895.1. The sequence continues at coordinate 6,176 of CAMYKE010000030.1, forward strand.
CTGGTTCGCCGGACTGTTCTACTTGCCGCGGCTGTTCGTCTACCATGCAATGAGCGATGACGAGACCAGTCGCGCTCGCTTCAAGGTGATGGAGCGCAAGCTATATCGCGGCATTATGACGCCCTCTATGGTGCTAAGCGTGCTGTTCGGCGGATGGCTGCTCGCCGGCAACTGGGGCTACTACCAGACGCAGCTCTGGCTGCACATCAAATTAGCGCTGGTGGCAGTGTTGATCGTTTATCATTTCCTGTGTGGTCACTATTTGCGGCAGTTGCGGGATGACCAGTGTGCCAAATCGCACGTCTATTTTCGCTGGTTTAATGAGTTCCCGGTGCTGCTATTGATCGCAGTCGTGATTCTGGCGGTGGTGCGACCCTTTTAGTTAGACCGATTCGGCTGCGGCCGGGGATCATGAGCTGGAATAATGCGGTTGGCCCGGGATCCCGGAGCGGTTAGAATCGCGATTCCCCGACTAACGCAACCCCTGACCTTTAGGGACACAGAAAGCGATGACCAAATCTGAACAGTTATTTGAACAGGCCAGGCGATACATTCCGGGCGGCGTCAATTCCCCGGTGCGCGCATTCCGGGCAGTGGGGGGAACACCGCTGTTTATCGAGCGCGCAGATGGCGCCTATATCTACGACGCGGATGGCAAGCGTTATATCGACTATGTGTTGTCCTGGGGACCGATGATTCTCGGCCATAATCACCCGGCGGTGCGCCAGGCCGTCATCGACAAGGCGCAACTGGGCCTGAGTTTTGGTGCTCCCACCGCGATTGAAACCGAGCTGGCGAAAAAAATCTGCACCATCATGCCCAACATGGACCTGGTGCGCTTTGTCAGTTCCGGAACGGAAGCGACCATGAGCGCCCTGCGCCTCGCGCGCGGTTACACCGGTCGCGATAAAATCGTCAAGTTCGAGGGCTGTTACCATGGCCATTCCGATTCATTGCTGGTGAAAGCCGGCTCCGGGGCACTGACGCTCGGCATCCCCACTTCTCCCGGGGTTCCGGCGGCGCTGGCTGCGCATACCCTGACCCTGGCCTATAACGATCTCGAGGGCGTGCGTCGTGCCTTTGCGGAGTTTGGTGAACAGGTTGCCTGCATTATCGTCGAACCGGTAGCCGGCAATATGAATTGTGTCCCGCCGGTAGCCGGTTTCCTGGAGGGCTTGCGAGAAATTTGTACCGAGTATGGCGCGCTGCTGATCCTCGATGAGGTCATGACCGGCTTTCGGCTCGGCTTGCAGGGCGCACAGGGCTACTACGGAATTGCGGCGGACCTTACGACGCTGGGCAAGGTGGTTGGCGGCGGCATGCCCGTCGGCGCCTTTGGCGGCCGCACCGAGATCATGGAGCAGATCGCGCCGCTCGGCCCGGTCTACCAGGCGGGCACCCTGTCCGGAAATCCGGTGACCATGGCGGCAGGACTGGCGAACCTGGAGCAGATCAGCGCAGCGAATTTTTACCCGCCACTGTTTGAGCGCACTGCGCGGCTGGCCCGGGGGCTGGAGCAGGCTGCTCAAAAAGCCGGCATCCCCTTCACGACCAACCATGTCGGCAGCATGTTCGGTGGCTTCTTTACCGACGCTCCGCAGGTCATGAACTTCGAGCAGGTCATGAACTGCAACCCGGAGCACTTTAACCGGTTCTTCCACGGCATGTTGTCACAGGGAGTATACCTTGCACCCGCCGCCTATGAGGCCGGGTTCATGTCTGCCGCCCATAGCGAAGCGGATATAGCAGAAACCCTCACCGCGGCCAGCCACGTATTCAAATCACTGGGTTAGCGGTCAAATCATTATGTCTGGGGCGAGCCCAGCAGCGCCTCGCATTTGAGCTCCATGTAACGGCTATCCTCGGCCAGGGAAATAGCCTTGCGGCAGAGTTGCCCGGCCTGGGCATCACTCTCCTGTTTGATCCGGACCACCGCGAGGCGAAAATACAGGTTCGCATCACGTGGTGCAATGCGAATAGCGCGCTCCAGCGAAGCTGCAGCGGCAGCATAATCCAGCGCCTGTTCCTGCCGTTGCGCCTTGCCCAGTAACGCAACCACCGCAGCGTTAGTTTGCCTTGGCGCGGCAGGGCGCGTTTTGGGGGAGGTAACGACGGGCTGCGACGGCTGGTAGGATGGCTCGGCCGGGGAGCGCGCACTGCTGCCGCGCTCCTCGATCGGCACGTTGCGGATGGGTGCGGAGCTTTGGCAGCCCGTGACCAGTAACACTGCCAGCGAAACTGCGAATAGCCTTACCATACTTGTTTCCTGAATCTGTTTAGTTCTCAAAACATCACTAATCGAACCATGACCTGATCCACTCCCCCAAGTCGCTGCCTCGCGCGATGCAGTCCGCTTTGCGCGTCGGGCCACTTCCCTTGATAAAGGGCATATAGCGCGCGCCCATGCAGCGCTTACCGCTGGCCAGCCCGCTCACCTCGTCAACCCAAAGATATTCTATACTCGCAGGTATTACGCCCGTAAAGGGTTCCGGCTGCAGGCGACGCATTAAATCGATCCAGACCTGGAGGCCGCCCTGGCTTCCCGTCAGACGGGTGGGACTGTTGTCATCATTACCCAACCACACGATGCTCAGGCGATCGCCGGTAAAACCGGCAAACCAGCTATCCCTGAGGTCATTGGTGCTGCCGGTCTTGCCGGCGATATTGAGATCATTCGGAAG
>CAMYKE010000031.1 GCA_947258895.1 uncultured Pseudomonadales bacterium
GTGTATTTCGGGTATCCGCACGCGACGGAGCGCAGCGCCGCCGCGGCGGTGAAAACCGCGTTGGGTATCGTCCAGGCGATGCCCGCTCTGAATGAACAGTTTGGCCAAATCCCGGATGTCGAGATTGCCGTTCGGATAGGCATTGCCACCGGCGTTGTCGTGGTAGGTGAAATTACCGGGGAAGGCGAGGCTAAGGAAAGGACTGTGGTTGGCGAGACCCCGAACCTGGCGGCCCGCCTGCAGGGGCTTGCCCAGTCAAACGGCATCGTGGTCAGCGAGGTCACAATGGATCTCGCCGGAGACCTGTTTGTCTATGAGGACATGGGGCCGCAGGAGCTAAAGGGAATCCGGGGTTCGGTGAACGCCTGGCGTGTCGTCGCAGAGCAGGAGGATGAAGAGCAGTCGGACTTCCTGGCAGCGGGCTCCAGACTGCCTCTCGTGGGCCGTGAGGAAGAGCTGGGGCTCTTGACCCGCGCCTGGGAAGCAAGTCACGAAGGGCTCGGGCAGGTCGTGCTCATCCAGGGGGAGGCCGGCATCGGAAAGTCACGGTTGCTGGCGGCGCTGCGCGATCAGCACCGTGATGGAGAACAGGCTGCGATCCGCATTCAGTCTTCGCCCTACCACACCGCGAGCACCCTGTACCCCGTCATCGAATATCTGAAAAATGCGATGCAGTGGAAGGCGGGGGACAGCGCCCGGCAAAGGTTTGAGAAACTCGAAGGATTTCTGCAGCAGCGCAGCTGGCCAATCGAGGAAGCACTGCCTCTCTTTGCTGCTCTGCTTTCCCTGCCGCTGGCGGACAGCCGTTACGCGCAGTTGGAAATGAATCCAACCCGGCAGCGTGATGCCACACTGGATGCCATCGTTGCGACGTTTCTGGAGCTGGCAGAGCGCCAGCCGGTGCTGATTCTTTGGGAAGACCTCCATTGGGCAGACCCGACGACCGTGGAACTACTCGGGCTGCTAATAGACCAGGTCCCCACCGTACCGATACTGATCATTATTACCTATCGACCCGAGTTCGTGTCGCCCTGGCCGGTGCGCTCACACATCGCACCCATTAACCTAAACCGGCTGGAACGTGCTGAAGTCGAAAGCATTGTCACCCATATCGGCGGAGGCAGGACGATGCCTTTGGAAGTACTTGATCACATTGCGACCAAGGCCGATGGCGTACCTCTCTATGTGGAAGAGCTCACCCGCACCATACTGGAATCGGGAATTTTACAGGCGGCGGCGGACCGCTACGAACTGGTTGGCGTGCTGGCCGATATGCATATTCCCGAAACCCTGCAGGATTCGTTGATGGCGCGTCTGGATCGAAACCCCATGGTGCGGGAGGTGGCGCAAATTGCCGCCGTGCTGGGGCGCGATTTTGCCTACGACATGATCGCCGCACTCGCACCGCTGGAAGCGGCAGAGCTACAGCATGGGCTTGGAAAGCTGGTGGAAGACGAACTCCTGTACCAGCGGGGCCGGGGTGAGCGCGCACACTATGTGTTCAAACACGCGCTCATCCACGATGCCGCCTATGAGTCTTTGCTCAGGCGCGCGCGACAAAAATACCATCGCCAGGTGGTGCAGTTACTGGAGGAACGCTACCCGGAAACGGTAGACGCACATCCCGAGATTGCGGCACATCACTACACCCAGGCGGGCAACGCTCAGCAGGCCATCCTCTATTGGCAAAAGGCCGGTGAGAAAGCTGCCCTCTATTGGCTCAGTGCACGGGTTTGCATGTCCCGAATACGGCCAGACCTACCGTCGCGCCCGGGAGTTGAGCGAGCAACTGCGCGAAGAATCGTCCCTGGCACCGATTCTGCGCGGATTGACCTTTCACAATCTCGTCCGCGGGGAGATTCGCAACGCCATCACTATTGCAACAGAGTTCGTGCAGTTGACCGAACGGCAAGCAGATAATGACGCTTGCATATATGGGCAGTACTCTCTGGGTAACTGTCTGATGTGTTCCGGCAGGGTCGCGGCGGCGCGCGAACATCTGGCAAACGCCTGTGAAAGTTATCAGCCCGACAAACATGACGCGCTGGTGTCGGTGTACGGCATCGACGTGGGTGTGGCTGCGCAGGGAAACGGGGCGCTGTGCCTGTGGCTACTGGGCCAACCGGATGCGGCACTCGAGAGGGTGCAGGCAGCGCTGACGCTGGCGCAGCAACACGCACATCCCTTCAGCCTGAGTTTTGCCTGGACATGGAAGTCCATCATCCATCAGTACCGCGGCGAGCCGGAGGCCGCCTCCGACTGCGCCCGGCAGGGTATGGAGATTGCACTCGAACATCGCATTGCAATGTTTTCCGGATACAGCATGACACTGTATGGTTGGGCCCTGGCAGCCCAGGGGGAGTATCTGCCGGGAATAAGCAAGATCCATCAGGGGCGGGCCCAGCTGGCAACGATCGGGGTGCAGTACTTTCGCAGCTATTTTTGCGGCTTGCTGGTGGACGCCCTGGTGATCGGCGGTCGCAGGCGGACCGCGTTGCACTTTCTGGAGGCCGAGCTCGCGCAACACACACAGGAGAGAATCTGGCGTCCCGAATTGCATCGACTGCACGGGGAACTGCATGAAAGCCGGGGATCTCCCGCCCCGACAGTTACAGCGCACTATCGCAAGGCATTGAAGACGGCACAGACCCTGCAAATGAAGTCGCTGGAATTACGGGCCGCAGTGAGCCTGGGGCGGTTTTGGCAGCAACAGGGAGAGACCGCGAAGGCCCTTAATCTGCTGAAGCCGATCTGCGCTGCCTGGCCAGAGGAAATGGAGAGCAACGACGCGAAGCGGGCCAGAGCGCTGCTGGATGAAATTGCGTGAGTCCGATTGGTTCCGCCAATCCGGCAGGTTTACGAACCGGCCGACGCCCGGGACACCCACTGCTTTAGCCGGTGACGGCTTTCGCTGCAGGCCGGGACGGAAATACCTCGACGAAACGGCCCGGTACCAGTAATAATGCGTTGTAATGCAGGGCCCGATTGATTATCAATCGTCTCGATAGCAGGTTGACCCAAATCAATTTTCCCTGGCGACAATCGCGTATCTTGGGAGGCCAATTTCTACTCGACCCGGAGGCTATTGCCATGCCACGTTCAGCCAAACAAAGCGCACCGCCCAGGCTGGTGCGGCAAGCGGATGCTGCGGCCGGGAAAGGTGCCGATGAGCTGAGCGCACCCTTCTTCGCGATTACTGCCGAGGATCGGCCGACGCCGAGTTATTACTCCAGCCATGCGCTGGATCGCGCGTTTAAGGCCAATCTGGCGCGGGCCACCCAAGGTATTACCCCGGCCGGGCTGGCGAAAATCTGGTTTGATTGGGGGGCGCACCTGGCCCTGTCGCCGGGCAAGCAGCTGGAACTGGCGGAGAAGGCTGCGCGCAAGACCATGCGGTGGTTGCAGTATGCCGCGGCAGCAGCGGCTCGACCGGACACCGAAGCCTGTATTACCCCGCTGGCCCAGGACCGCCGCTTTGCCGGTGAGGAGTGGTGTCGCTGGCCCTATAACCTCGTCTACCAGGGATTCTTGCTGCACCAGCAGTGGTGGCACAATGCTACCACCGATATCGACGGCCTGGCCAAGGAGAGCGAACGGGCCGTGGCATTTACCGCGCGCCAACTGATAGACGGCTACGCGCCCTGCAATTTTCCATGGCTGAATCCGAAAATTCGCGACGCCACGATGCGGCAGGCGGGAATGAACCTGGTGCGTGGCCTGCAAAACCTTATCGAAGACGGGCAACGCCAGCTCGCCGGCAAACGCCCGGTTGGAGTGGACGCCTTCAAGGTCGGCGAGCAGGTCGCGGTGACGCCGGGCAAGGTTATCTACCGCAATCACCTGATGGAACTGATCCAGTATGCCCCGACCACGGAAACGGTATACGCCGAACCGGTCCTGTTCGTTCCCGCGTGGATTATGAAGTATTACATCCTGGACCTGTCACCGCATAACTCACTGGTCAAGTACCTGGTCGACAAGGGGCATAGCGTGTTTATGATTTCCTGGCTAAACCCGGAATCGGAAGATCGCGAGCTGGGTATGGAGGACTACCGTAAATATGGCCCGATGGCGGCGCTGGACGTGATCAGCGCGGTGGTGCCGGGTCGCAACGTCCACGCCGTGGGCTATTGCCTAGGTGGTACGCTGTTATCGATTGCGGCGGCGGCCATGGCGCGCGATGGTGACCAGCGGCTGGCGACGCTTTCCACCCTGGCGACCCAGGTCGATTTTACCGAGGCCGGCGAACTCATGCTGTTCGTCCGCGAAAGCGAGATTGCCTACCTGGAAAACATGATGTGGGACAGCGGCTACCTCGATGGCTATCAGATGGCGGGCGCATTCCAGATTCTGCGCTCGAATGACCTGATCGGCTCGCGGATCCTGCGCGACTATCTGCTGGGTGAGCGCCAACCCATGAATGACCTGATGGCATGGAACACGGACCTGACGCGAATGCCCTACCGAATGCACTCGGAATACCTGCGCCTCCTGTTCCTGAACAATGACCTGGCATCCGGGCGCTACCTGGTCGACGGCCGACCCGTAGTCATCAACGACATTCGTGCGCCAATTATTGCAGTCGGTACGATAGCTGACCACGTGGCGCCGTGGCATTCAGTGTACAAAATCAACCTGCTTGCCGATTCGGACGAGGTCACCTTCCTGCTGGTCAGTGGCGGTCACAATGCAGGCATCATCAGCGAGCCGGGGCGCAATAAGCGCAGCTACCAGATTCGTACCATAAGGGAGCGCGAACCCTATATCGATCCGGAGAGCTGGCGCCAGACCACGCCGACCCAATCCGGTTCCTGGTGGCCCGCCTGGCAGGCGTGGCTGGTGGAGCGTTCTTCGGAACAGGTCGAGCCCCCGCCAATGGGCGCAGCGGTCAAGGGCTACCATCCCCTGGCAGATGCCCCTGGCACCTACGTACATCGACCTTAGGGCGATAACAGAGTGATATCTGACATAAGGGAGATTCATGAATGACATCGTTGCTGGATAAAATCAGCATGAAGGGCAAGCGCGGGGTGGTGCTCGGTGTGGCCAATGACCAGAGCATCGCCTATGGCTGCGCCCGCGCGCTCCACGAACTCGGCGCGGAGGTCATGGTGACCTATGCAACATCGAAGTCGGAGCCGCATGTGTTGCCGCTTGCGGAGTCCCTCGGCAATGCGCCAATGCTGTTATGCGACGTGCGTGACGACGCCCAGGTGGAAGCACTGTTCGCGCGGGTTGCGCAGGACTGGGGGAGGCTGGATTTCCTGATTCACAGTATCGCCTACGCGCCGAAGGAGGATTTACAGGGCCGGGTCGTGGATTGTTCCCGGGAAGGGTTCCTGGTTGCGATGGATATTTCCTGTCATTCGTTCATTCGCATGGCGCGGCTGGCCGAGCCGCTGATGTCCGGCGGCGGCTGCCTACTGACCATGAGTTATTACGGCGCCCAGAAGGTGGTCGAGAACTATAACCTGATGGGACCGGTGAAGGCGGCACTGGAAGCAGCCGTGCGCTATATGGCGGCGGAACTCGGGCCGGCGGGCATCCGTGTCCATGCCATCTCACCCGGGCCGTTACAAACGCGCGCCGCATCGGGCATCAAGCACTTTGACGCGCTGCTCGACGAGGCCGCGCAGCGTGCGCCAAAACGGCATCTGGTCAGCATCGATGACGTGGGTGCGGTTGCCGCCTGCCTGGTCAGCGATGCCGCGTCGGCGCTGACCGGACATACCACCTATGTCGATGCCGGCTACCACATTATTGCCTAGCCGGAACAGATGATCGCATGACAAATATCGAAAACCGAACCTTCGACGAAATCCAGCTGCAGGAGTCCGCGAGCTTGCAGCGGCGGTTGACGCTGCAGGACATCAAACTGTTCGCCACCATGTCGGGGGACGTCAATCCCGCCCACGTGGATGAGGATTACGCAAAAAGCAGCCGTTTCCATGAGGTCATTGCGCACGGGATGTGGGGTGGCGCGTTGATCTCCACGGTGCTAGGCACCCAGCTGCCCGGACCGGGCACCATCTACCTGGGCCAGACCCTGAAGTTTCTGCAGCCGGTAAAACTGGGAGACCTGGTCACCGTTACGGTAACGGTGGCGGAGAAGAATCCGGAGAATTGCCAGCTAGTGCTGCGCTGCGAGGTGCGCAATGAAAAGGGCGACGTGGTGATCGAGGGCGATGCGAAAGTGCTTGCGCCCACGGAAAAAGTGGTCCGTCCGCGCTGGATTACGCCCGATGTCCACCTGGCGGAGCGCGCCAACCTGCATCGCCTGTTGGCCGCAGCGAGACGACGGCCGCCGATCCGAACGGCGGTGGTGCATCCTGTCGACAAGACTTCGTTGCAGGGAGTGGTAGCTGCTGCAGAGGAAAACCTCATTATACCGGTGCTCGTGGGACCGGAGCAGCGGATTCGCGCCGTAGCCGAGGCCGAGAATATCGACCTGTCGCCTTTTACCCTGGTGGCAACCGAACATAGCCACGCCGCGGCACTGGCGGCCGTCGAGCTGGCCCGGACCGGCAAGGTGGATACCCTGATGAAGGGTAGCCTGCACACGGATGAACTGATGCGTGCGGTGATCGCGTCCGGATCCGGGTTGCGTACCGAACGCCGGATGAGCCATGGGTTCGCATTCGACGTGACGACCTATCCGAGGCCACTGTTTATTACCGACGCGGCGCTGAATGTGAATCCGACCCTGATGGAGCGCAAGGACATCGTGCAAAACGCAATTGACCTTGCGGTGGCGCTGCGGATCAAGACTCCGAAAGTGGCGATTTTATCCGCGGTCGAGACCATAGCGCCCAGCATTCCCTCGACCCTGGACGCGGCGGCTCTGTGCAAAATGGCCGATCGGGGCCAGATCACCGGCGCCATCGTGGACGGACCGCTGGCGTTCGACAACGCGGTTTCCGAGGAGGCGGCGGCAATCAAGGGCATTCGCTCCGCGGTAGCCGGCCAGGCCGATATCCTGGTGGTGCCGGACCTGGTGTCGGGCAACATGCTGGCCAAGCAGCTGGAGTACCTGGGTGGCGCGGAAGGGGCAGGGATCGTGCTCGGTGCCCGGGTTCCTATCATCCTCACCAGTCGCGCGGACGACGCAGTTTCCCGGCTTGCCTCCTGTGCCCTGGCGGACCTGTGGGTCGATCACCAGCGCCGGTCGCTGGCGTAGCCCGGGAACCCGACGCGGGCGAAAATCAGCTGGCGTCGGTTTTGCCGAGGGTGGCAATGGTTTCCCGCGCGATTTCGAGTTCCTCGTTGGTGGGGATCACCAGTACCTTTACGTCGCTATCGGGGCGACTGATGATGGCGGCGCTGGCGTCGCTGTTGCGGTTGCGCGGGTCATCGAGCGCTACACCCAGTGCCGCCAATCTGGTGCAGACCGCCGCGCGTACCCGGTGATCGTTCTCGCCGATACCTGCGGTGAATACCAGCGCGTCGACGCCACCAAGGACGGTGAAATAAGCCCCCACATATTTACTGATCCGGTAGCAGTACATCTCAAGCGCCAGTTGGGCGCGGGCGTCGCTGGCGTCGGCGAGGCGATGCACCTCACGCATATCCCCGACGCCGCACAGGCCCTTCATCCCGCTGCGCTGGTTTAACAACGCTTCGATTTCATCCAGCCCGATGCCCAGTGTCCGGGCGAGATAAAAGGGCACCGAGGGGTCCAGGTCGCCGCAGCGGGTGCCCATGATCAGGCCTTCCAGGGGCGTCATGCCCATCGACGTGTCAATACACACCCCATGCTCGATCGCCGCGGCGCTGGCGCCATTTCCCAGGTGCAGGGTGATGAGTCGCAGGTTCTCCAGCGGTTCGTCAAGGCATTCGGCCGCGCGCCGAGCGACGTGCTGGTGCGAGGTACCATGGAAACCGTAGCGACGCACCTGGTGTTGCTGGTACAACTCGTCCGGCACCGCGTACCGATAGGCGACCGGAGGCAGGGTCCGGGCGAAATTGGTATCGAATACCGCGACCTGAGGCAGTTGCGGGCACAGGCGTTGGGCGGCTTCGATGCCGGTCAGGTGTGCCGGGTTATGCAGCGGCGCGAGGGGAATCATCTGGCGGATACCGGCAACCACCCCGGCATCGATCCGCACCGGCGCCTGGAAGGTTTCACCGCCATGGGCGACGCGATGACCGATCGCCTGCAGGGATGCCAGCGATGCGGGTGTATCACTGCGCTCCAGCATCGCAAAGATATGTTCCAGCCCTGCGGCATGATCAGCGATGGGTAGCGTGTCCCGGTGTTCGGTGGCCGTCGCGGCGGCGCGGTATTCCTTGCTAGTGCAGGTACTGCCTGCTTCACCAATGCGCTCCAGCAGGCCAGCTACCAGCAACGTTTCCTGCCGCATGTCATAACAGCGGAATTTAATGGAAGAACTGCCTGAATTGATGACCAGTACCTGCATGGCGCTACTCTCGATTATACTGGTGTGCGCTCGCCATCGCTGTCCGGCGCGCTGGACCGCCCAATCCCCGAGCCTCCCGGCCGGTTTAATCTGCGCAGCACCATTTTCTCGATCTCCACCAGCACCAGCACCGAGGCCCCTACACAAATGACTCGCAACCAGGCCTCTGCATCCATTGCGGTGGTAGCGAACAGCGCTTGCATGGGTCCCAGGTAGGTAAAGGCCAGCTGGAAGATGATCAGCAGGCCGATCGCATAGAGTACATAGCGATTCCCCGACAATCCCTCCAGCGTGAGGGCGGGTGCAAGGAGGTAGCGAGCACTGAACAGGTAGAAAATTTCGAATACCACCAGGGTATTCACGGCTACCGTTCGGGCCAGCTCAATGGACGCGCCCTGGTCCCGTTCCCACACGAACAGACCAAAGGTGCCGGTGACCAGAATCAGGGAGACGAAGATGATGCGCCACACAAGGAAACCGGACAGGACCGGTTCCTTCGGGTCACGGGAGGGCCGCTGCATTACGTTCGATTCCGCCGGCTCAAAGGCCAGGGTCAGCGCCAGGGTCACTGCGGTGATCATGTTGACCCACAGGATCTGGGCGGCGGTGATCGGCAGTGACCGCCCCATCAGGATCGCCGCGATGATGGTGAGCGCCTCGCCGCCGTTGGTGGGTAATACGAACATAATGGATTTCTTGAGGTTATCGTACACCGTCCGGCCTTCCTGCACCGCGTGGGCGATGGACGCAAAGTTGTCATCGGTCAGCACCATTTCGGCAGCCTCCTTGGCGACCTCGGTACCGTTGAGACCCATCGCCACTCCGACATCGGCACGTTTCAGGGCGGGGGCGTCATTGACGCCGTCGCCGGTCATGGACACCACTTCGCCGCAGGCTTGCAGAGCGGTGACCAGCTGCAGTTTCTGTTCCGGCGATACCCGCGCGAAAATATCGCAACGCTGCACCGCCTCGCGCAGCTGTGCCTGGTCATAGCTATCCAGCTCCAATCCCTGGACTACCGTCGCGCCGTCGCCGATACCCATTTGTGCGCCGATTGAGCGCGCGGTGATCGCATGGTCACCGGTGATCATCTTCACGCGAATGCCCGCCGACTGGCAGTTCCGCACAGCCTCAATGGCCTCCGTACGGGGCGGGTCGATAATACCCACTAAACCCAGCAGGGTAAGCCCGTTCTCGACATCGCTGAAATTCAGGGTTTGTTGCGCGCTGGCGGTGGGTTTGTAGGCGATCGCCAGCAGCCGTTGGCCGCGACTGGCCATGTCCTGCATGGCGGTATCCCAATAAGCCGCGTCCATGGGTGCTTCGCCGTCACGAGTCCACTGGTGCTGGCACATTTGTAATACCCGTTCCGGTGCACCCTTGAGGTAGATAAAACCATGACCCTCATGGTCATGGTGCAGGGTAGCCATAAAACGATGCTCTGATTCAAACGGTATGGCATCGGTACGTGGAAAGCGGGACGCGTGGTCATCAACCTGCAGACCCGCCTTCATTGCCAGCACCACCAGTGCGCCCTCCGTGGGATCACCCGTCATCTGCCACTGGCCGTCAGCCTCCGCCACGGTAGCGTCATTGCACAGCAAAGCCGCCCGTGCGATTTCATGCAACGATGGCATCTGTTCCGTCGTCACCTCCTGTCCTGCGAGGCTAAACCTACCGTGGGGATCGTAACCCACGCCGCTGACCTGGTAATTGCCGGAAGCGGTGGTCAGGCTCTGCACCGTCATTTCATTGCGGGTGAGGGTGCCGGTCTTGTCGGAACAGATTACCGTAACCGAGCCGAGGGTCTCGACCGCCGGCAAACGGCGGATAATGGCGTTCTTTTTCGCCATGCGCTGTACGCCGATGGCGAGCGTGATGGTCATAATAGCGGGCAGTCCCTCGGGGATTCCCGCCACTGCCAGCCCCACGGCCGCGAGAAACATATCGCCCGGCG